>JBOGZM010000092.1:0-2153 GCA_050697255.1 Solirubrobacterales bacterium | reverse complement strand
GAAGGAGCTCGACCCCGACGCCGGCGAGATCTACATCTCGGGCCACGAGCTCGGCACGATGCCGCGCAAGAAGGTGCCGAAGCTGCGCCGCAACATCGGCGTCGTCTTCCAGGACTTCAAGCTGCTGCCCAACCGCACCGTCTACGACAACGTCGCGTACAGCCTGCAGGTGATCGGCGAGTCGCGCTCCAACATCAAGTCGAAGGTGCCCCAGATCCTGCGGATGGTGGGCCTCTCGACGAAACTGAACGACTACCCGGACGAGCTCTCGGGCGGCGAGCAACAGCGCGTCTCCCTGGCGCGCGCATTCGTCAACCAACCGCCGCTGCTGCTCGCGGACGAGCCGACCGGCAACCTCGACCCCGAGACGTCGCTCGGGATCATGCAGCTGATCTACCGGATCAACCGCGCGGGCACGACCGTGATCGTCGCCACGCACGACAGCCAGATGGTGGACCGCATGCGGCGGCGGGTGATCGAGATGAACGAGGGACGGGTGGTCCGGGACGAGGCGGGCGGGGCGTACCGAGCATGAGGTCGCGCGCGTGAGGCCGTTCTTCTTCCTGCGCGAGGCACTGCGGGCGCTGCGCCGGAACGCCGCGCCGAGCCTGGCGGCGTTCGCCACGATTCTGATCACCGCGCTCGTGCTGGGCGTGTTCATCCCCGTCGTGCGGGCCGCGACGGCGAAGACGAACGAGGTCCGCAACAAGATCGAGCTCGAGGTCTTCATCAACGACGACGCGACCCGGGCGGAGGTGCGCGAGCTGGGGAACATGATCAGCGACATCCGCCACGTCGAGAGCACCGACTACATCAGCAAGGCGGAGGCGCTGCGCATCCTGCGCCAGCGGCTGGGCGACAAGTCCTCGATCACCGAGGACCTGCCCGGGAACCCGCTGCCGCGGTCCTACCGGATCAAGCTGGACGACCCGCAGAACGTCGACCTCGTGAAGAGCGGCCTGCAGCCGGTCGGGACCAACGGCGAGCCGCGCTACATCAGCCCCGCGGTCCAGGAGATCAAGGACCGCGAGGACGACACCCAGAAGATCCTCTCGGCCACCAGCACCATAAAGATTCTGCTCGCTTCGCTCGCAGGCTTGCTGATACTCGCCTCAGTGCTTCTGGTCGCGAACACGATCAGGCTCTCCATCTTCGCCCGCCGGCGCGAGGTCGAGGTGATGCGGCTGGTGGGCGCGACGAACTGGTTCATCCGCTGGCCGTTCGTGATCGAGGGCCTGCTGGTCGGCTTCCTCGCGGGACTCGTCGCGGTCGCGCTGCTATGGGTCGCGAAAGTGACGGTCGTCGACCCGTGGTCGGACCGTTTCGCCCTGATCGCGGCCCCGGAGACGGTCGAGTTCGGCCTGCTGGTCGTGGTGCTGCTGGCCGCCGCGACCGCCGTGTCCGCGCTCGGCTCCGGCATCACGCTGCGCCGGTTCCTGCGCGTCTGAAGCTCGGCGCTTGATCGGCCGCCGGCCCGAGCGCCGTCGTTACGATGCCGGGCGTGCATCCGAGCAGCGTTCGCGCGGGATGAGGAGCGGATTTGTGGCGGCCCTGGCCGCCGCGCTCCTGCTCGCGCTGGGCGCCGGCATGTGGCTCGGCGGCCATCCGGCCGGACTGCCGCAGCCGCTGCGGGACCTGTTCGTGGACGAGACCATCTCGGTCCAGGCGGAGGCCACGGATGTGATCGAGGACAACTACTACCGGCCCGTCCGGGAGCGCCGGCTGCGCGACGCTTCGCTACGCGGGATGGTGCGCTCGCTGCGCAACCGCTTCTCCCACTACTTCACGCCGGAGGAGTACCGGTTGTTCCGCGAATCGGCGAGTGGGCAGTTCTCCGGCGTGGGGCTGACCGTCGTCGAGCGGCCCCGGGGCCTGCTCGTGGCGGGGGTCTTCGAGGGCTCGCCCGCGGAGCGGGCCCGCATCCGGCCGGGGGACGTGATCACGGCTGTGGACGGGAGGTCGATCGCGGGTAAGTCCAGCGAGGTGTCCACCGCGCGGATCAAGGGCAAGCCCGGTACGTACGTGCGCCTCACGATCCGCAGGCGCGGGCGCACGCTGCGGCTGCGCGTGCGCCGCGAACGGATCCGCGTGCCCGCCGTCGACGGGGCGTTGCGGCGGGCGGCCGGCCGCGGGGCCGGGGTGGTCGAGCTGGC
>JBOGZM010000091.1:0-3645 GCA_050697255.1 Solirubrobacterales bacterium | reverse complement strand
TCCTCACCCTGTCGGGACAAGTCAGGACGGTAAGGCAGGACCGACCGGACGTCTGACGTTGTCGTGCCGCGTCCTTGCCAGGGGGCCGTCAAAACGCTCCCCTTGAAGCGACGGGGGGAACCCTCCTGGTGGCCCGGTCCTAGGTGTCCTCGGGCTCTTCCGCCACGGCGACCTGCTCGGCCGCGCACCGGGCGCACAGGAACGAGTCGCTCGCCCCGTCCAGGGCGGCCTTGATCTCATCCGCGGTGAGCCGGGCGCCACAGGACTCGCAGCGCTCCTTCAGCTCCTCGACGCCGACGTTCTCCTCGAGGTCCATCGCGCGCTCAGTGTAACCACGGCTACGATCGATCGTCATGGGCGGCGCAAATGCGGAGGCGCGCGCAGCGGTCGCGGCGGGTCTGCGCTGGCAGGCCGGCTGGTGTGAACGCCTCGGATCGCCGCTCTATCGGGACCTGCTCGAGCACGCCGCCCGAGACGTCGAACGCGGCGGGCCGGGGTGGGCCGTGCTCGATCGGGCCGGCGCCGCGGCGCGCACGGAGGCGCTGATGAGGGGCGAGGCGGCACTGCAGCTGATGGGTGCGGTGCACAGGCTCGTGCTGCAGGGCCGCGCCCCCGCGCTGGCGCGGTTCTACCCCTCCACCGGCGGCACCCCCGGCGCCGGCGCGGCAACGGCCCTGATCGGGACCATCGAGGAGCACGCCAAGGTCCTGCCGGAGCTGATGCAGCGGCCGATCCAGACGAACGAGGTCGGGCGCTCCGCGGCGCTGCTGGTCGGCTTCCTGGCCGTTGCGCGCGAGAGCGGCCTGCCCCTGCGGATCCTCGAGATCGGCGCCAGCGCCGGGCTCAACCTGCGCTGGGACCGCTACCGGTACACCGGCCCGGCGGGGGAATGGGGTGACGCGGACTCCCCGGTCGAGATCACCGGCGCCTTCACCCGGGACCGGCCGCCGCTCGACGTGCGACCAGAGGTGGCCGAGCGCCGAGGCTGCGACCCGCGGCCGCTCGACCCGGCGTCCGAGGAGACCCGGCTGACGCTCCTGTCGTACACCTGGCCCGACCAGGCCCGCCGCTTCACGCAGCTGCGCGCGGCGCTCGACTTCGCCCCCTCGATGCCGGTCGAGGTGGACCGTGCGAGCGCGGTGGAGTGGCTCGACCCGGCGCTGTCCGAGCCCCGGCCCGGCGTCGCGACCGTCGTCTTCCACTCGGTCGTGCTGCCCTACCTGGGCGAGCGGGGCATCGCGGAGCTGTGGCACACGCTGGAGGCGGCGGCGGCACGGGCCCGGCCCGACGCACCGCTGGCGTGGCTCAGCCTGGAAGCCGGGGAGAAGCTGGCCGACGTGCGCCTGATGTCATGGCCGGGCGGCGAGGCGCGCCTGCTGGCACACGCCAGCTTTCATGGGCCGCCCGTCCGCTGGGCCGGCGGGTAGCACCTAGTAAGGGGGCAGCTGCGCGTACCAGTCGCCGAGCGGCCGGAACGCCTGCCAGAACTCTTGCTTCGCCTGCTGCTCGTCGAGCGCGCCGTCGATGTCGGGGACGTACAGGGCGTCGATCGACGGCGTGAGCGGCTGGATCTCCCCCAGCCGCGGCTCGAGCCTGCGGGACAGCGGCAGCGCGAGATCATTCAGCGTCGCCAGCGCACGCTCGCCCATCACCACCACGATGCGGGGCTGCACGACCGCGATCTCCTCGACGACGCGCGCGACGCAGTCAACGGCGGCCTGGTCTGGGTCGCCGACCGGGCACTTCACGCACAGCGTGCCGTAGACCGTCAGCGGGTCGATGCCCAGCCGCTTGAAGCTCTTCATCAGCGCGCCGCCGCTGCGCCCGTAGAAGGCCACTCCCTCCTCGATCTCAGACGGCGCGGGCGTGAACTTGAGCAGGAAGATGTCGGCCTGGGGATGGCCCGAGCCGAGCACGGGCATCAGGCTCCCGCGCGGGCAGCCGGCACAGTCCTGGAGCTCGTGGGTGAGGCGGTTGAGCTCGCGAATCGCGCGCTCGAGGTACTTCTCCTGGATCTCGTCGTCCGTTGCGGGCATGTGGCCGAGGGAGTTAGACGGTTCCGATCCGTGTCCTTTCCCTTGCATCGGACGTTGCCTCGTGGGCGGTTCCGTTCAGTCAGCGCCGCGAAGCAGGACGCTTCGCTGCCCGGCCATCCCGATCGGCTGCCATCCCGCCGCCCGCACGGCCGCCGGCCGTTTGAAGGAACTTCAATGACTGCAGGTAGATCAGGCTCTTGCGCTTGTGCAGGATGTCCGCGTCGCGCAGGCTCTCGAGGAACTCCCGCGCCCCGTCGAAGTCGCGCATCCTGATCTTGACCGTTCCCAGGCCCTGCGCCACGTGGCTGTCCGAGCCCGCGCCGGCGACCAGACGGTACTTGTCCGCGAAGCGCTGCGCCTCCTCGTTGAAGCCGCGCACCGCGACGCGCGCGTTGAACACCTCGAGCACGTCGATGTCGCCCACGACCTTCAGCAGGTGCTCGTAGTCGGGCACGGAGTGGAGGCGGTCGAAGGGATGCGGGACATACGCCAGCCCACCCTGGGCGTGAATCGCGTCGATCGTCTCCTTGAGCGTCATGCCACGCGAGATCTTCTCCTCGATGAAGAGTCCGATCACCTCACCCTCATGTGCGGTCTTGACCTCCTCTGACACGATCACCTTGATCCCCTCGGCCCGCTCGCGTGCCGCCAGCGCACCCGAGATCTCGTTGTGGTCGGTGATCGCGATCGCCCCGAGGCCGCGTCGCTTCGCCGTCTCGAGCAGCACGTCCACCGGCGTCGCGCAATCCGGTGAGTGGTCGGTGTGCATGTGCAGGTCGCAGTCGATGAATTGGCGCCGGCTGAGCCGGCGGGCTATCGCGGGACGGTCGTGCGGTGGCCGGTGACGGCGGGCGATGACGCGGCGGTAGGCACGTTCGACCTCGTCGACGACGCGATCCCAACCGATCTCCGGACGGCGCTCGAGGCAGCGTCCGCGAAGATCGGAAAGGAGCTCGCGGTTCGTGACGAGCCGGGCCAACTGTGCGCCCAGGACCTCGGTGTCGCCGGGCTCGAACAGCAGCCCCTCCGCGCCGTCGTGCAGGACCTCCTCGTAGACCGGGATGCGCGCCGCCACCGGCACCGCGCCGGTGGCGATCGCCTTCATCAGGGTGGTGGTGCGAGGGGCGATGCCCGCCGACGCGGCGCACAGCGTGTCGGCCCGTGCGAGGAGTGCCTCGAGCGGCTCGCGGCGTGGCCCGGACAGCCGCACGCGCTCACGCAGGGCGCCTGCCAGTCGCGCCGGGAGGTCGACGCTGGCGGGGGACCAGATCGTGGCGGTCCACTCGCGGTCGAGCGGCAGCCGGCGCAGCGCGCGCAGGAACAGCCGCAGTGACGCGCGCTCCTCATCGAGCACGAACGCGATCTCCGGGGGTCCTTCCGGCCGGTCGGCGGGTGTAAAGCGGTCCAGGTCGACCCCCGGCCGCACGACCGCGTAGTCACCCGGGAAGAAGCTGGAGATCAGCCCGCGGGTGACCTCGAACGTCGCCAGCCGGGCGTCGAGCCGGCCGAAGAACAGCTCGATGAACCTGCGCGCCACCTGCGTCGAGAGCACGCGCTCGGTGGGCGAGTGGAAGCTGCCCACGTTCAGCGCGCGGGAGTGACGCAGCGC
>JBOGZM010000090.1:0-2147 GCA_050697255.1 Solirubrobacterales bacterium | reverse complement strand
GAAGTCGACGCTGTGCCGCACGATCTTGCGGCTGGAGGACCCCACGGATGGATCGGTGCGATTCGAGGACCGCGACATCACGCATCTGTCCCGGCGGAAGCTGCGCCCGCTGCGCAGCCAGGTCCAGATGATCTTCCAGGACCCCTATGCGTCGCTGAACCCTCGCAAGCGGGTGGGCCAGATCATCGGTGATCCGATGCGGCTCCACGGCGTCGAGTCGGGCGCGGAGCGCCGGCGGGCGATCCAGCGGCTGCTGGAGCGGGTGGGACTTTCGCCGGAGCACTACAACCGCTTTCCGCATGAGTTCTCCGGTGGGCAACGGCAGCGGATCGGGATCGCGCGTGCCCTCGCTCTGGAGCCTCAGCTGATCCTCGCCGACGAGCCGGTCTCTGCCCTGGACGTCTCGATCCAGGCGCAGATCATCAACCTGCTGAAGGACCTCCAGGCGGAGCGGAGCCTCACCTATGTGTTCGTGGCGCACGACCTCGGCGTCGTCCGCCACGTCTCCGACCGGATCGCCGTCATGTACCTGGGCAAGGTGGTCGAGGTCTCGCCGGCCGAGGAGCTCTATACGAAGCCGATCCATCCGTACACGGTCGCTCTGCTTTCGGCGATCCCGATTCCTGATCCCAAGGAGAACGCCGCGCGCGAGCCGCTCGTGCTCGAGGGCGACGTCCCGAGCCCGATCGACCCCCCGCCGGCCTGCCGCTTCCACACGCGGTGCCCGCGCGCGACCGACGTGTGCCGTCGCATCGAGCCGCCGCTGGTGGACTACGGCGACGGGCACCTGGCCGCCTGCCACCATCCGGTGAACGTCGACGCGCAGGCGATCGCGCGTGCGCGCGTCGCGCCGGAGAGCCCGTTGAGCGCCGGGACCGAGATGCCGACTCTCGACCGCGGACTTCCTGACCTGGACGAGGCTGCCCCGGCTCCTCGCCCGCGCGGGCCGGCCTGACCGGCCGGTCGGTTCCGACACCGTGTCAAGAGGTGAGCGCGAACCCGGCCGAATTCGTATGATGGGTAACAGTCTTGTCTCAAGGGGCCGGCTTCCTATGTGGCCCTTCTGAACCCGGAACGAGAGGCTAAGAGAGGTCTGATGGAAGCTGCTGCGTCGAAAGACCGGCCGACCCCGTCGCGCCGGCGCATCAGCGGTGGAGAACGCCGCGAGAGCATCCTTGCACTGACGTCCCGGGCATTCGCCGAGCGGGGCTACGACGGTGTGCGCACGGCCGAGCTGGCCAAGAGCGCGGGCGTCTCGGAGGCGCTGATCTATCAGCACTTCCGCACGAAGGCGGAGCTGTACCGCGCGGCCGTCGATCGCAGCGCGGAGATCCTCGAAGAGCGGCTCGGTGCCGCCGCGGGGGGCGCCGGACCGGCAGACGAGCGACTCGAGCGCGCGGTGAACGCGTTCCTGGAGTTCGTGTCGGACGCGTCCAACGCGTGGCGCGTGCTCGCGCTGCACGTGAGCGACCCGGAGTTGGCGGACTACCAGCGCCGCCTGCGCGGGCGGGCGACGGGTGCGCTCGCCGGCCTGCTCGCCGGCGACCCGCGGTCGGCGGGGAACGGTCTCACGCGTGCCCAGCTGGACCAGCTCTCGGAGGTCATCGTCGGAGGCGCCGAGGCGCTCGCCAACTGGTGGTCTCAGAACCCCCGCTCGGAGCGTGCCGAGCTGGCCTCACTGCTGACGGCCTTCGCCTGGAGCGGCTTCGACCAGCTCGTCAGCTCGAATTCAGGCCCAGCTTAGCCGGCACCACTGGCGCCGGTTGGGCCCCCGCGGGCCCGAGCTCGATGATCTCGTCGTGGACGGTCTTCACGGCTGCTGCCACGACCACCGGGTCAAGCTCCTGTCCTGCGCGCGCGCGCAGGTTCACGAGCGCTTCCTGCGGCGTGAGGCCGGGCCCGCCCTGCGCTGTCAGCGTCGCCCAGGCATGGGCAACCGCCAGCACCCGGCTCTCGATTGGCATCGCGGCACCGGACAGGAGTCCCAGCCCGCCGCCGGCCCAGCGCTCGTGGGAGAAGAGCACCGTCTGCATCACGGCGCCAAAGTCGTCCAGGCGCGTGAGGCGGGCGTGCCCGCCGAGGTGCGTGGCGGCGTCGCGCAACACGCGGCGCTGCGCCGAGTCGAGCCCGAGCACGTCGGCCAGACC
>JBOGZM010000089.1:0-2740 GCA_050697255.1 Solirubrobacterales bacterium | reverse complement strand
GCGCTATTCGGTCGATCGAGGACGAAGCCAGGCGTAGGCTTGCAGCCACCAGAACGGGGCGTTCATTGGTGGATGGGGCGCTAGCCGACTCATGACGAGCGAGCGAGCCAGTGCAGAGAGCGCGCTGTCGGCCCCCGCGGAGGTCCGCCGGCTGAACTGGGGATGCGGCGAGCACCCGGAGCCCGGGTGGCTGAACTCGGACGTCAAGGACGTGCCCGGCATCGACATCGTCGCCGACCTGCGTACCGGCCTGCCGCTTGCCACTGACTCGATCGACTACATCACGAGCATCCATGCGCTGCCGGAGCTTCCGTATCCGGACCTCGTTCCCGCGCTCACGGAGCTGCGTCGCGTGCTGAAGCCGGGCGGGGTCCTGAGGCTCGCGCTGCCGGACCTCGAGCGGGGCATCGCGGCCTACGAGCGTGGCGACCTGGATTACTTCCACGTTCCCGACGAGGACGCGCGCAGCATCGGAGCGAAGTTCGTGACACAAATGACCTGGTACGGCTACTCGCGCAGCCTGTTCGTGCACGACTTCGTCGAGGAGCTGCTCCAGCGAGCGGGCTTCGCTCGCGTCGATCGCTGCCGGTACCGGCAGACGGCGAGCCCGTGGCCGGACATCGTCGCGCTGGACAACCGCGAGCGCGAGAGCCTCTTCATGGAGGGCGTCAAATAGCGACCGTCCTGTTCTACCGCGACTTCAAGCGGCTCACCGGCGGCGACCTCAAAGTCTGGGACTACTTCAACCACGTCCGCTCCTCCGGGCGGCACACGGCGCTGGTGCGCTTCACGCCCGAGTCGGTCTGGGACGCGACGAACCCCTGGAACGCGGCCCGCGAGCACGTCCTCGGCAGCGACGAGGAGGTCGACTTCGACGTGCTCTTCCTGTCCGGGGTCGACTGGCGCGGGATGATCCCGAGCAAGGAGCGCGCGGAGTACCGGCGGCCGATCATCAACATCGTGCAGCACGTGTGGCACGCATGCCCGAACGATCCCCTGAACCGCCATAGGTTCCTTCCGCACAAGGCGATCAGGATCTGCGTCAGCCCGCAGGTCACCACGGCGATCACCCGCACCGGCCGCGTTCGGGGGCCCGTGTTCACGATCCCGGACGGGCTCGACCTGGACGCCGTCGCGGAGATGGCCGGCGCACCGGAGCGCGACATCGACGTGCTGGTCGCGGCAAACAAGCGCCCGGAGCTTGGGCGCAGCGTGGCCGCGCGCCTGCGCCGGGAGGGCCGGATGGTGGAGCTGGTCGACGAGCGCATCCCGCGCCGGGACCTGCTGGGCGTCATGGCGCGCGCGCGCGTGACCGTGCTCGTGCCGAACGCGAAGGAGGGCTTCTACCTGCCCGCGCTCGAGGGCATGGCCGTCGGCACGATGGTCGTGTGCCCGGATTGCATCGGCAACCGCTCGTTCTGCCTGCCCGGGGAGAACTGCTTCCGGCCCGCCTACGACGAGGACGAGATCGTGGCGGCGGCCGAGACCGCGCTGCGCGAGGAGCCCGGTCTGGGGGAGCTGCGGGCCCGCGCGCTCGCGACCGCCCGTGACCACGACATCGCCGGCGAGCGCGCCGCCTTCCTCGCGATTCTGGACCGGGTGGACGAGCTTTGGGCGGCCGCGTAACGCCGCCCTGCCGGCCGGCCCGGCCCCCTCTCCGCGCTACCGTCTAACTGGCATGGACACGCTGGTGGTAAGCGGCGCGATCGCCAACAAGCACCTGAACGGCGGCGAGGCGTGGGTCCGCCTGAGCTGGATCCTCGGCCTGCGCCGGCTCGGTTTCGACGTCTGGTTCGTGGAGCAGATGGACGCGGCCACCTCGGTCGACGCCGCGGGGGAGCCGGCGCCCTTCGCCGCGAGCGAGAACCGCCGCTACTTCGAGCAGGTGGTGGAGCGCTTCGGCCTGTCCGGGCGCGCCTCGCTCCTGTTCGAAGGAGGCCGCGAGGCGAGCGGCGTGCCGCTGGACGACCTGTTGCCGGTCGCCGAGGAGGCCCGGCTGCTGGTGAACGTCAGCGGCCACCTGGACCTCGAGCCCCTGATGAGCCGGCTGCGGCGCAAGGCGTACGTCGACCTCGATCCCGGCTTCACGCAGTTCTGGCATGCGGACGGCACCGGCGGCTCGCGACTCGAGGGACACGACGTGTACTTCACGGTCGGAGAGAACATCGGGCGCCCGGAGTGCGCCATCCCCACCTGCGGGCTCGACTGGAAGCCCGTGCGGCCGCCGGTGGTGCTGGAGGAGTGGCCGGTCGCCAACGGCGGCGAGCCCGATCGCTTCACGACTATCGGGGCGTGGCGGGGGGCGTTCGGGGCGGTCCAGTTCGACGGCCGGACCTACTCGCTCAAGGTGCACGAGTTCCGCAAGGTGCTGGACCTGCCGCGGCGCTCACCCCAGCGGTTCGAGATCGCCCTGGACATACATCCCGGCGACCAGCGCGACCGCGAGGCGCTCGAGGCGAACGGCTGGACGCTCGTCGACCCGCGCGCGACCGTCCCCGGACCGCTCGAGTTCCGCTCCTACGTGCAGCGATCCGGCGCGGAGTTCTCGGTCGCGCAGGGCATCTACGTGGAGACGAACAGCGGCTGGTTCAGCGACCGCACGGTCCGCTACCTGGCCTCGGGCCGGCCGGTGCTGGTGCAGGACACCGGGTTCAGCGCAAACCTGCCGGTCGGCGAGGGACTGGTCGGGTTCAGCGACCTGGACGGGGCGGTGGAGGGAGCGCAGCGCATCGCTGCCGAC
>JBOGZM010000088.1:0-4608 GCA_050697255.1 Solirubrobacterales bacterium | reverse complement strand
GGTGATCTGCGTGTCGCGGAACGACTCGTTCTGGGGCCACGCGCATGACATCCACGACCTGCTGCCGGAGTTCCGCGACGAGATCGAGCACTTCTTCCAGGTCTACAAGCAGCTGGAGCGGAAGAAGACGGCCACGCGCGGGTTCGGCAACCGGGCCGAGGCGGTCGGCGTGATCGCCGCTGCGCGGGCCCGGTCCGACGCGGGTTAGCCGCTGCCGCCGGCCGCGAGCCCCACCGGGCAGGTGACGCCGGTGCCGCCCAGCCCGCAGTAGCCGTTGGGGTTCTTGGCCAGGTACTGCTGGTGGTACTCCTCGGCGTAGTAGAACGGGCCCGCCTGCGCGATCTCGGTCGTGATGTCGCCGTAGCCGGACGCGCTCAGGCGGGCACCGAACATCGCCCGTGACTCCTCGGCCGCCTTGCGCTGCGACTGCGAGTGCCAGTAGATGCCCGACCGGTACTGCGTGCCGACGTCGTTGCCCTGGCGCATGCCCTGCGTGGGGTCGTGCCCTTCCCAGAAGATGCGCAGCATCTCCTGGTAGCTGGTCCTGGCAGGGTCGAACACCGCCAGCACCACCTCGTTGTGACCGGTGCTGCCCGAGCAGACCTCCTCGTAGGTGGGGTTGGGCGTGAAGCCGCCGGCGTAGCCGGCCGCGGTGGTCCACACCCCGTCCGCCTCCCAGAACAGCCGCTCCGCGCCCCAGAAGCAGCCCATCCCGAACACCGCGCGCTCGAGGCCCTCGGGGAACGGCGGCGCGATCGGGTTGCCGAGCACGAAATGCCGGTCGGGCACCTGGATCGCCTGGTCGCGGCCCGGCAGGGCGCGCTCGGGGTCGATCATGCGGGTCTTTTCCCGGAACAGGAAGGCCATGGCCACATGGTAGTCACGCGGTCGCCGCAGGCCGTTACGTCCGGGGTCCCTGAGAAGGTCGGCCTGTCCATCCGACGGGGAGGTGCCTTTCTATGCGCGGTCTCGAGCGTTTTGCCCCACTGACCGGTGTCGCGTTCGTGATCCTGGTGATCGTGGCCGTGATCGTCGGCGGCGAGACTCCTGCCGCGGACGACCCGCTTGCCGAGGTGGTCGAGTACTGGAACGACAACAAGGACCAGAACATCGTGGCCGCGATCATCGCGGCGATCTCGACCGTCTTCCTGCTGTGGTTCGCGGGCGTGCTGCGGGCCGTGCTGGCAGCCGCCGAGGGCGCTCCCGCGCGCCTGGCCAACACCGCGTTCGGCGGCGCCGTCATCGGCGCCGTGGGATGGGCGATGCTGATCGGCTTCACGTTCGTGGCCGCGGACACCGCCGGCGAGGTGGCCCCGCAGGTCACCCAGACCCTGTCGGCGTTGCAGGCCGACTTCTTCTTCCCGCTCTCGATCGGGTTCGCCGTGTTCCTGCTCGCGAGCGGCCTCGCGATCGTGCGCGCGGGCGCGCTGCCGTCCTGGGTCGGCTGGGTCGCGCTGGTGCTCGGCGTCGTGGCGCTGACCCCGGCGGGGTTCTTCGCGATCCTCGCGATGCTCGTCTGGATCGTGGCCGTCAGCGTGATGCTGTTCATGGCCACGACGCCGCCATCGCCCACGCGGAGCGTGCCGGGCGAGGTCTAGGAACTACATCTAGTCATCTCGCTCGCTGGGGGCTACGTGGCTGCCGCCGGCTACTCCGGGTAGCGCCAGTCCGGCCTGTAGACCTTCTTTGCCTCCTGGGGCGTGTCCACCCGCGCGGCGCACGAGGGTTCCGCGACCACGGTGTCCGTGTAGGCACCGCCGCCGCCGGGGCCGAAGTACGCCTCGTACTCAGGCGGGAACCCGGGTAGCGCCCGCGGGTCGGCCGGCACGCCGCCGATGCGGAAGTTCTGCACGTAGACGCCGCCCATGCCGCGGGCCTTGTCGAAGAAGTAGCGGCCCTCCCAGTTCCACAGCTCGGGGCCGGCGCCCTGCACCACCGAGCCGGTCCAGTGGTCGGTCTGGTGGTAGAAGCACTTCGGCACCGCGCCCGCCACGCGCGCGGGCTCCAGCAGCAGGAACTCGACCAGGCCGAGGTCGGTCACGTTCTGCTGGGTCTTGTCGTACTTGACGCAGAACGGGTCGGCGTCCGGGTCGGGAAAGTCCACCCCGAGGCCGGTGTTCTGGGTCTTGCAGCGGAACGGGTTGTCGCCGTCGTACGGTGCGATCGGAGCTGCCGCGGCGGCGGCGGAGCAGAGCAGCGAGGCGATCAGGGCGATCACCGTGACGGCGAGCGAGCGGTGCACAGAACCCTCCCCTTGGTTCGACGCTATTCACAACAAAGCGGCCGCTGAACGCAGGTTCAACAACCTACGGTTCGGGGTAATACCCCGGACGCGTCGATTCCAAGCGTCGGACCAGGGGGAGGGTCGCGATGGGCGCTCGTCACCCATCAGTTCCAGCGCAGGTACCCGAGGAGATCGCCGGCCTGTTGTCGCGCCGGGATGTCCTGCGGCGCGCGACCGTGCTGTCACTCGGCGGCCTGGTGCTGTCCGCGCTGCCGCCCGCCGATCGCATCCTCGCAGCTGCTCAGCCGGCCGAGGCCGCGGTCAACCTCGCCGACGCGACGCTGCAGGCGGTCGCGGACACGCTGATCCCGGGGCGCCGCGTGCAGGTGACCGACCTCGGCCACGAGATCCACCCGAAGGCGATCGCCGGCGCGCACGACGAGCCGGGCGCCGTCGAGACCGACGCGCTGGCGCTGTTCCACAACCCGCTGATCGGGTTCGACGCGCTCGAGCCGGCCTTCCTGGCCGAGGTGCAGGCTCGCTCGCTGCTGCGTGGCGGCCAGTTCCTCGACCTGTCGTTCGCGAAGCGGGTGGCGGTCTGCGTCGAGGGGCTCGCTCCCGCCAATCCGGGCATCGTCGTGTGGGAGGCGGCGATCGCGGTCGCGTTCACGTCGTTCATCGCCGCCGCGACCCAGCGCAACGCGACCATCGACACCGCTTCGGGATACCAGGTGATGGGCTATCCCGGCACGGCCCCGAACGGGTACGCGGACTACTCCTACCGGCGCAAGCTGTCCCGGGAAGCGACGGCGAACGGCAGCCTGCCTTAGGAGCAGATGGGAGATGGCGGAGCGCGTCGACGTCTGCATTGTCGGGTCCGGGTTCGGGGGCTCGATCTCCGCCTACCGGCTGGCGGAGCTGTACCGCGCGGCGGGACAGAGCCCCAGCGTGCTGGTGCTCGAGCGTGGTCGCCGCCACCAGCACACCGACTTTCGCCAGTCCATGGACCTCGAGCACCTGTCGAGCATCTACGGGCTCGTGCAGGGCCAGGGGGCGCAGATCGTGGTCGGCGACGGCGTGGGGGGCGGCTCGAACTTCTACCTGGCCGCCTCCCTGCGGTCGCCGCGCGAGACCTTCGAGCGGCGCGACCGCCATCCGGACGACGGCCCGGCGCGGCGCGTCTGGCCGAGCCAGCTCAGCCGCGCGACGCTCAATCCGTACTACGCGCGGGTGGAGGCGGCGCTGCGCGTGCAGCGCCCGACCTGGAAGCAGGTCGCGAAGGCGGGCGGGCTATGGGCGAAGACCCTGGACAACGCCGGTTACACGTGCGACCGCGTCCCGCTCGCGATCGACCTCGACCGCTGCATCCAGGCGCGGTGGTGCCACACCGGCTGCATCTACGGCGCCAAGAACTCCGTCATCACGAACTACCTCGCCACAGCCGAGCAGATGGGCGTCGAGGTGCGGCCGAACTCGCAGGCGGAGCTGATCGTGCAGAGCGCCGCCCGCCCCTACCGCTACCTGCTCACGGTCTCCGAGATCGACAACGACGGCGAGAACCCGACCCGCCAGCCCACCGGGCGCGAGACGCAGATCGAGTGCAAGGTGCTGATCCTGTCGGCCGGCGCGATGGGGAATGCACCGCTCCTGATGCGCTCCCGCCCGGCGCTCCCGAGCTTGTCGTCGCAGACCGGGAAGCACCTCGGCATCAACGGCGACCACATCGCGGCGGTCGAGTACGACGAGACGAAGGTCCGCGACGTGCTGCGGCTGCCCGGCTACGGCCAGATCTACAAGGGCAACCACATCTCGACGATGACCTACGACTTCTTCACCGACAAGCCCGGCAACGCGGGTGACGGCAGGCGCTTCACGCTCCAGGAGATCTACCTCTCGCCGCTCGGGCACACGCTCTACGACGACGGCCGGGACCCTGCCGGGGCGCCGTCGTTCTTCGGCCTCCAGAAGAAGGAGGCGCTCTCGACCTTCAACAACCACATCGAGATCCTCGCGATGGTCGAGGACACGCACGACGGCGAGTTCATCGCGCCACCGCCGTTGGGAAGCCACGTGCGCCCCAACGCCGGGCCGCTGGGCGTCGGGCCGTTCACGTACGAGCTGTCGGAGCAGTCGGTGCGCGTCCGCGAGGCCGCCGACGCCGCGATCCGCGACGTCGTCGAGCGCAGCGGCCTGGGCCGGCTCATGAAGCTGACGTTCCGCGGCGCGTTCGCATCGCATCCGCTCGGCGGCTGCCGCATGGCCGAGTCGAAGGACGACGGCGTGGTCGACCACCGCAACGAGGTGTTCGACCACGAGGGACTGTTCTGCATCGACTCCTCCGCGATCCCCACCTCGCTGAGCGTGAACCCGTCGCTGACGATCTC
>JBOGZM010000087.1:0-6565 GCA_050697255.1 Solirubrobacterales bacterium | reverse complement strand
GCCCTGGACGCGCTCGACGGCGAGGCTCCGACCGCGAGCGCCGAGATCAGCGAGCTCGCACGGGCCGGCGCCCTGAATCCTTCCTGACCAGCCTTGCATTCCGATCAAGAACTCCGCGTCGCGATCGTCGGCGCAGGACCGGCCGGCTTCTACGCCGCCGGCCACCTGCTCGACGCCAAGCGGCCGGTTCGCGTGGACCTGTTCGATCGCCTGCCCACGCCGTTCGGGCTCGTGCGCGCCGGTGTCGCGCCGGACCACCCGAAGATCAAGTCGGTAGTGCGGGTCTACGAGAAGACCGCGGCCAAGGAGGGCTTCCGGTTCTTCGGAGGCGTCGAGCTCGGGCGCGACCTGCATCGCGCCGACCTGCTCGAGCGCTACCACGCCGTGATCTACGCGATCGGCGCGGCGATCGACCGGCGGCTCGGAATCCCCGGAGAGGACCTGCCGGGGTCCGAGGCCGCTACGGACTTCGTGGGCTGGTACAACGGCCATCCCGACTATCCGGACCGCGAGTTCGACCTGAACTGCGAGCGGGTCGTGGTCGTCGGCAACGGCAACGTGGCGCTCGACTGCGCGCGGATGCTGGCACTGAGCGCCGAGGAGCTGCGGACGACCGATTGCGCGGACCATGCAATCGACGTGCTTGCCTCCGACGCGGTGAAGGAGGTACTCATCCTCGGTCGCCGCGGCCCGGCGCAGGCGTCCTTCACGAACCCCGAGCTGCTGGAGCTAGGGGAGCTCGAGCAGGCGGACGTGATCGTCGACCCGGCGGACGTGGAGCTGGACGAGGCGTCGCAGACGTGGCTCGACTCCGATGAGGCCGACAAGACGTCGCGCGAGAACGTGCGGATCCTGCGCGAGTACGCGGCGCGCGAGCCCGCCGGCAAGCCGAAGCGGATCGTGCTGCGGTTCCTGACCTCCCCCGTCGAGCTGCAGGGCGACGAACGGGTCGAGCGCATCGTGGTCGAGCGCAACCGCCTCGAGCCCCGTGACGACGGCTCGCTGGCCGCGCGGCCGACCGGAGAGCGCGAGACGTTCGGGTGCGGCCTGGTACTGCGCTCGATCGGCTACAAGGGCATCGCGATCCCGGAAGTTCCCTTCGACGAGCGCCGCGGCACGATCCCGAACGTCGCCGGGCGCGTCGTCGACGGGGAGCACCACGTGACCGGCGAATATGTGACGGGCTGGATCCGCCGCGGCCCCAGCGGCGTGATCGGCACGAACAAGAAGGACGGGCAGGAGGCGGCGAGCAGCCTGCTCGAGGACGCCGAGGCGGGGCTCCTGAACGCGCCGGCCAACGATGGCGACATCGCGGATCTACTCGCCGAGCGCGGCGTGGAGCCCATCAGCTGGGCAGGATGGAAGCGGATCGACGCGCACGAGCAGGACCTGGGCGGCGGCACCCGGCCACGCGTGAAGCTCACCCGCTACGAGCTGCTGCACGGCGCGGCGCGCGGCGAAGAATAGGCCTCCGAGGGATCGGCTTACCGAGGGTGCGTCGACCTGGAGACTAGGCCGTCTTGAAGCTTTGGCCGCAGCCGCAGGACGCGACCACGTTGGGGTTGTTCACCGCGAAGCCGGCGCCCTGCAGACTCTCGACGTAGTCGACCTCGGAGCCGTCCACGAACGGGAGGCTCTCGGCGTCCACGATCAGCCTGATCTCCTGGTGCTCGAAGATCTCGTCGCCCTCGCGCTGCTCGTCGAAAGCGAGCGCGTACTGGAATCCCGAGCAGCCGCCGCCGCGAACCGCCACGCGCAGGCTGGACGTTGCAGCCTCAGACTGCCCGTTCATCAGCTCTTTGACCTTGCTGGCGGCCTTGTCGGTGAGGGTGACCATGGAACCTCCGTGAAGTGTCTCGGTGCTGGGCGGGCCTCCCTTGAGCGAGCGAACCGCGTAACGACGATTGTAGCGGCGTGCCTCCCCCGGCTTCGAAGTGGTAGAAGGGTCCGGTGCAGAGAGTCGCGATCGTCGCGGACACCACCGCGTACCTGCCGTCCGACCTCGTCGAGCGCCACGGCATCCACCTCGTCAGCCTCTACGTCAACTGGGACGACGCGAGCGAGCGGGAGGTGGACATGCCGAACTTCGACGACTTCTACCGCCGGCTGCGCACCGCCGACCGCCTGCCGACCACGTCCCAGCCGTCGATCGGCGACTTCCTGGCCGTCTACGAGCCGCTCGTGGACCAGGGGCTCGAGGTCGTGTCGGTGCACATCTCGGGCGGCATCTCGGGCACGCTGGAGTCGGCGCGCCAGGCAAAGGAGCAGCTCGCCGAGCGCAAGGGCACCAACCGGGTGACGGTGATCGACTCCGAGCGCGCTTGCGGCGGGCTCGGCCTGATGGCGCTCGCCGGCGCCAGAGTCGCCCAGGCGGGCGGGTCGCTGCAGGAGGTGGTCGAGCGGGTCGAGGCGACGCGCACCGACCTGAAGATGTGGTTCGCGGTGGACACGCTCGAGTACCTGCGCCGCGGCGGCCGGATCGGCGCGGCGTCGGCGTGGCTGGGATCGGCGCTCAAGATCAAGCCCATCCTCACGCTCGACAAGGAGATCACCCCGATCGAGCGCGTGCGGACGGGGGCCAAGGCCGTGCAGCGGTTGATCGACTACGCGGAGCAGCGCCACGCCGACGGCGCGGACGGATGGGTCGTGCAGCACATCCAGGCGCCCGACGAGGCCCAGCGGGTGGTCGACGCGACGCGCGAGATCATGGGCCGGGACCCGGTGTTCGTGTCCGAGGTCGGCCCCGTGATCGGAGCCCACGTCGGCCCGGGGCTGCTGGGAGTCGGCGGAGTGCCGCTCCGCCAACTGGAGTAGCGCGACGGCCTAGGACGAGCGGCGGCGCAGCGCGCGCAGGCCGCCGCCGATCACGAATCCCAGCACGGCCGCGCCGGCGATCGCCGCCGTGCGGTGCTCGTTGATCTGCCGGCGCCAGACCGTGAGCACGTGCACCTTGACGCGCAGGTCCTCGACCGAGCCGGCCAGCTCGCGACGGTTGCGGTCGATCGACGCGCGGATCTCCTGAGGGCTACGCGTCGGCACTCTGCTGGACCTCTGGATGCTCGAGCGCCTCCTTCGTGCGCTTCGCCTCCTCAATCGCCATGTCGGGCGTGGGTGGCGCGCCGGCCCGGAAGCTCCGGTACGCGATGAAGCCCGCGAGGCCTGCGAGCAGCACCAGCAACCCCGTGACCAACAGGAACCCGAGCCACGCGAACGCCTCGTTGAAGATGTCATTCAGCCCCCAGGCCAGGGCGTGGAAGCCGTAGATGGCCGCGAGGAGCAGGAAGAAGCCGGCCGCGAACCCCACCACGGCGCCGCGCACGAGCCGCTTGACCTTGAGCTCCATCTCGGCCTTGGCGAGCTCGATCTCCTCGCGCACGAGCGCCGAGGCGTGGAGCGAGATGCGGTTCACGATCTCGCCGATCGGCACGTCTGCGTCGCGCACGCCGTTGCCGACCCCGTCAGGAGGCAAGGCGCCTCACGATCCGCGCCAGCACGAAGCCGCCCACGAGGGCGCCCGCCAGGAGCAGCTCGGGGTGCTCGGCGGCGGGGCCCTCCGGCGCGACCGCCCCGTACCCGTCAACCGACTGGGCCGGGTCGTCGGCGGCAGTGATGATCTCGGCGTCGGGGGCTGTCATTCAGGTGGGTCCTCGTCGAACACGCGTCTCCAGATTGTGGCCGCGAGGCGGTTGGCGGCGATCGTGGCGAGCGCGCCGATCGCGGCCATCAGGCCGCTCCACATCAGGCGCTGGACCATCTCGTTGTCCCGGCTCACCGGCGGAAGTAAAGCAGAGGTACTGGGGCTCGGTCATTCGTCCAATCCGGTGTCACCGCAACCACGCGCGGGCAAACGATTCTCAACTCGCGCAAAGCACAGTCGTGCGTCGGAAGCGGGCGCCGCGGCGGAGGGAGCCGCCGGGCCGCGAAAACGCGCCGACGCTGGAGGAGAGAAGGAATGAATCCAAGGATGCGCGTTCTCACCGGCCGCGCGGCAACGGTCCTCGCCTGCGCCCTCGCGGGGGCAATCCCTGCACCGGCCCAAGCCGAGCACACCGCCACGGACTTCACGCTCACGCCGGCGTCCCCGGAGGCGGGGGCGAGCGTGAACGCGTCGAGCTCGACGACGCTCTCGTACGGAACTGTGACCGAGGACGTCAAGAAGACGATCGGCCACTTCGCACCGGGACTGCTGGCGAATCCCGAGGCGGTCCCCCACTGCCCGCAGGCGCTGTGGGTGGCCGACGCCTGCCCGGCGGACACGCTGATCGGAAGCTCCCAGGCCGTTATCAACGGCATCGTGGTCGAGAACGGCCGCATCTACAACCAGGAATTGCTGGAGGGCGAGGCGGGGCGGCTCGGCATCATCGTCGACGCCGCAAGCGGCAAGCTGTTCCTGACCGCTCCCTTCTACGTGCGGACCACCGGGGACTACGGCCTCGACGGCATCCTCGACAACATTCCGCGGCTCACCCCCGGTACCCAGATCACGAAGCTCGCGTTCACGCTGTTCGGGACGGTCAACGGGCGCAACTTCACCCGCGGCCCCACCTCGTGCAGCCTCAAGGTCTCGACCGGCGAGGCGTTCGGCTACGAGCACGACGTCTCCGTCAGCGGTCCCTCCAGCTCCTACACGCCGACAGCCTGCGAGAGGCTGCCCTTCAGGCCGACGTTCGAGATGCGGGTCGGCACGCGCGGCACAACCGGCTGGCGCCAGCACCCGCCGATGACGGTCCGGGTCACGCAGCAGCAGGGCGAGGCCGGGATTCTCGGCAACGGGGTCACGCTCCCGTTCGAGATCGGGCCGCACCTCGCCGCACTCGGCACCGTCTGCACCAACGAGCAGCTTGCCGCGGACGCGTGCCCGGCCGGCTCGAAGGTGGGGACGGCAAACGCCACGTCACCGTTCCTCGCCACGCCGCTGAACGGGCCGGTCTACCTGGCTCAACAGCAGGGCGTGGTGATCCCCGGGCTCGTGGCCGATCTGAAGGGCAGGGTCCCGATCAAGATCCGGATCGCCACGCAGATCCTGGGCGGGCGGCTGATCAAGTCCACGGTCACAGGCGTCCCCGACCTGCCGGTGGGGACCTTCACGCTCAACCTCGACGGGGGCGACAGGGGAGTGCTTGAATCGAAGTACGACCTATGCTTCTCGGGCTCCAAGCACCGCAGGCTCGCCGCGGGAGTCACCTTCAGCGCGCACAGCGGAGCCGGCACCTCGTCCAAGCCGCGCATCGCGGTGGAGGGCTGCGGCCCAGCCGCGCGGGCGTCCCTGCGCCGTGCCGCCGGGCGGCGGGCGCGGCTGACCTTGGTCGCCCGGCGCCACCCGGACGCGGAGAACGTCGCGTCGATGAGCATCCGCCTGCCGAGGGGCATGAGGCTCCTGCGCAAGAAGGCGCGCCGCAGCGTCGTGTCGGCCGAGGGCGCTAAGTTCGTCGTGCGCCCGAAGTCCACGCGCCGGCTGGAGGTCTCCACCTCGGCCACGCAGGGCTCCAGGCGCGTCGTCGTGCGCCTCAGACGCGGCGCCGTCCGGCTCACGGGCAAGGTCCGCCGGGCCCTGCGCAAGGGCAGGACGAGGAAACTCAGATTGCGGGTCGTAACAGTCGATACAGCTGGAGAGAGGTTCGTCTCGCGGGCGACCGCGAAGGCCAAGCGGAGGTAAGGAGGAAGAGATGGTGCCCCGAGTGTCTCGTTCGTTCCTGATCGTGGTGGCCGTCGCCCTTGCCTGCCTGGCCACTTCGGGGGTCGCGGCAGCGGCCGTGACGATCGACAGCTACAAGATCACCTCCGACATGCCGAGCGCCAGCGGCAGCACGCCGGCTGATGGCCCGTCGACATTCCAGGCAGGTGCCAATCCAGCAGCGGGCTCATGGTCCACGTTCACATATCCGAACGCAGCCGAGGATCTCAAGACGGCGCTCACGAACTTCGCGCCCGGGCTGCTGGGCAACCCGGAGTCGGTGCCCAAGTGCCCGGAGGCCGCGCTGCAGGCGGGGGGCGCCGCCTGCCCGGCAGGGAGCAAGATCGGCAACTCCAGGCTGGACGTAGTCGTGGCGGGTACCCTCTTCGAGCCCGCCGGCCCGTTCATTGGCGACTTCTACAACGCCGAGCCGCTCGGGAACGAGCCGGGGCGGCTGGCGGCCGTGACGATGACGCCAGCCGGGCCGCTCGTGTCCTCGATCCCGTTCGAGATCACGCCCCGTGGCGGCGGCGACTACGGGCTCACCGGCACGCTGACCGACATCAACCGGCTTCCTCCCGCCCTGTTCGGGGCGGACCTCCAGGTCCGCGCGCTCGGCTTCGTGATCAACGCGGACACCAAGTACGTCCGCAACCCGACCTCGTGCCAGTTCGGCTTCTCCACGGGTCAGGCGGCCGGCTACGACGACCCCACCTTCGTGGACGGTCCGCCGTTCGGGTTCCCGACGACGGGCTGCGACCAGGTCCCGTTCCGCCCGGCGATCACGATGGAGATCGGCGACCGGGGAACGACCGGATTCAACGGCTACCCGCCGCTCAAGGTCAACATCACGCAGCCGTTCGGGGACGCCGACCAGAAGGGCAACAAGAT
>JBOGZM010000086.1:0-4186 GCA_050697255.1 Solirubrobacterales bacterium | reverse complement strand
GAGCCGACTCGAGCGGGGTTCCGACACCACTCAAATAACCGTGCTGGCGCAGGCCGTTGACGGTGTCGCAGGAGATCGCGTTGCGGACTGCGTCCGGGTCGATCCCGTACGCCCGCGCGGCGTTGCGCCCGAGGATCGCGTTGCGGATCGTGCGGTCCGGGCTCGGGGCGGGCTGCGTCGGGTCCTCGACGTCGCCCTCGAGCCCGTGGGGAAGGCCGTAGAACTCCCTCCCCCACTGGCTGAACTCGAACCGGCGCAGGCCCACGATCTCGGCCTGCGGCGAGCCGTACCAGAGGCTGTCGGTGCCCCACGCGATCCGCTTCGGGCCGACGAACCGGATCAGCTTGCCGAGCAGGTGGGCGCACTGGTCGGGGTCGTTCATCACGCTCCGCCAGACCGAGCCCAGCTCGGCGTACACGTTCGGCACGTTGCCGAACTCCTTCCCGGGCTCCTTGAACTGGGAGGCGTCCCAGTTGTTCTTGATCAGGCTGCTGATGAGCGCGTTGACCTTGTTCACGTCATCGGGCACGTCATCCGCGTCCGGGTACGGCCCCTGCTCGTCGCCGATGTCGTAGCCCGAGTGGTAGACGAGGAAGTTCACGTCCGGGTTCTGGCGGGCGGCGGGACCGATGTCGCGCGGGGCCGCGGCGCGCTGATCGAAGCCGGGCAGCGCGAAACCCTTGTGGGTCGCGATCACGGGCGGGATCTCCGGGTATTTCTGGCTGACCTTCCGCACCTGGTCGATGAAGGCGAGCCCCGTGTCGGAGTCGAGGAACCAGCCGCTCGCGTTGGGCACGTCGCCCCAGGCGCAGTAGGTCTTCCAGCCCCGCAGGATGCCGCGGTACTGCTGGGCCCGCGTCATCATCAATTCGAGCTCCTCGTCGAGGTAGAGCGGCTTGAAGCCCGCTTCGTCGGTGGTGTGGCCGCCGGAGCCCCGGTTCGGCATCACGAAGGCGTGCAGGACCGAGCGCTGCGACTCGGCGATGTCGTTCACGGTGTGGACGGTCAGGGCGGCCTCCGCGAGCGGCAGCGGGTTGTCCGTGTCGGGCGAGGTCGGCACGCACGACAGGACCGTCATCGTGGTCGCCGAGTCGAGGAACAGCTCCTTCAGGTAGTGGTAGCGGGACAGGTTCTCGATCGGGTCGATCTCGCCGGCGCCGCCGCCCCGGATCGAGCCGTCCTCGCGCACCCCGGGCTGGTCGCCGGTGGCCGCCGACGACTGCTCCCACACCGCCGCGAAGAAGGCGTGGATGGCCGGGTTCGTGACCCGCCACATGCCGTCGGGGTCGACGTGGTGCGACTGCACGTCGAAGATGAACTCGCCCGGCAGGTTGCTGAGGCTCTCGAGGCCGGTGCGGCCGTCCCACTCGAGGTCGCAGGCGTCGGTGGTCGCGGTGTTGTCGGCGAAGCCGTAGTTGCCGAACTTGCCCATCCGCACCACGTCGATCGCCCAGAAGCCGATCACGGTCGCGGCGGCGGTGCGCACGAACCGGGCGCGCGTCATGCGGAACTTGCGCCGCCAGCGCTCGGTCTCGGCGTTCGCGATGCGCATGATCGCGAGCTGCTCCTTCGACGGTGGCGGTGGGAAGTACTCGTCGTTGGAGCACGGCATGACATCCACCGGCAGGTCCTCCGAGAGGTCCGCCCAGGAGTGCCGGTACGGCTTCGACGTGGCCCCGGGCCAGTGGCGGTCGAAATCACTCCTGGTCACGGGACCACCTCGAACCCGCCTCGCATGGATGGGTGGACCCGGCAGAAGAAGGTCACGATCTCGCCGGGCTCGTAGCCCTCCTGCTGAGTTACCGGCAGCTGCCATCTGAGCTCCTGCTTCGCCGGCCCGATCTCGGGGGTGCCGATGCCGAGCTCGGACGAGTCGAAGTCGAGCGGCCGTCCGGCGCTCGTCTCGCCGTCCGCGAGCGGGAAAGCGGAGCCGGTCCCGCCCATGCAGGGGAACCCGCAGGACGTGACCGTGTGGTAGATGGACATGCCCTCGATGTTGGTGAAGTTCAGCGTCGTGCCGAGCTTCACCGTCGGCACGCCGGTCATCGAGATCGTCGACAGGTCACCGGGCGTGTAGAGGAAGTTGGCGATCCCGACCTGGTCGGTCTCCTGGCCTCGCGGGGCGTTCCAGGTCCCGGATGGGCCGCTGTGGTTTCCGTTCTCCTTGTAGTGGCCGTGGGTGACCTGGCCCTTGTCGCAGAGGGTGGGCGTGGAAGCCTCGAGGCCTCCGGAGGGACAGCCGTCCGACTCGTCCTTCGGGGCCGTGAAGGCGTCGATCCCCGGTGCGGTGGGGCTGCCGTTCTCGTCCGGGGCGAGGAGCGCGATCGCGATGCCCATGTTCTCGTAGGTGGACTGGTGCGTCGTGTCATAGGTCACGTTGCTGCGCAGGACGTCGCCCGGCTCGACGCGGACGCCCCACTTCGGCAGTCCGATGACCCTCATCGACAGGTCCCACGATGTCGGCGGACCTCCGGGCTTGCTCGGGTCCTCCCAGTCCCAGTAGGCGGCCTCGCCGGTGTAGATCCGGACGGACTCGCCGCCGCGCACGAGGTCGATCTCGTTGCGGAGGCCGCCGGGGTGCACGTGCCCGCCGATGCCGATCAAGGTTCCGCCCTCGAACGACTCGATGCGGCCGAGCGGTTGGCCGACGCTCGGCAGCCGGAGGTCCTTGCCGATCCCGTTGCCCGGCTCGCCCTGTCCCGTGAAGGCATCTCCCCAGGGGTCGAACTTCGCGCACTCCTCCTTGGGCCAGGTGCAGGTGCCGTCGGCGCCGCCGTAGGGCCGTTGCGTGTTGAAGACCGGGTAGGCCGACGGGCGCACGTCCAGCCAGACGGGGTACGCGGGCCTGAGGGGGATCCGGCCCGCCTTGTCGACCGGCACGAAGTCGATGTCGTAGGTGATGTAGACCTCCATCGGCTGCGGGACGGCCGAGTGGACCATGTACAGGAGCTGCCACTGGTCGTCGCGCTTGATCGGCATGCCGTAGCCCTTCGGGAAGGGGGCGATCGTCTTCTCCTCGCCCGAGGCGAAGAACGGCCCGCTGCCGTAGTCGCCGGTCAGCGACAGCCAGGTGCCGTGGTGGAGGTGAACCTGCTCGACGGGCGGGATCGAGCCGTCGGCCCGCATCAGGTTCGGTTTGAAGCGGGTGATGTAGCCGTCCTGGAGGGGCTTCTCGATCGTGACCGGGCCGATCAGCGTGTCGTTCTGGCCCGGCTTGACGGCGATCGGGCCGTAGGAGAACCGCATGCGCTGGCAGGAGCCGGGGTAGCGCTCGTACTCGGGCCCGGTCCAGCCCTCGGCCTCGTAGAAGGCGGCCTCGTGCGGGTCGCCGCCCTCGTAGGCGCACGGCCGCGGGAGGATGGTGGTGGCGAAGTTGGGGTCCGGGACCGCCGGGGTCTGCGCGGAGGCAGGGAGAGGCGCGATCCCTCCCCCGGTGATCGCGAGTACGAGGAGCATCGGCCGAGCCCAGACGCCCATTGGTGGCGGTCCTCCCCCGTTTGGCGGGGGTTGTAAACCGGTTTTTATTATGGGCCGGCGAGGTCGCGCGGGGAGCGGAGCGGCGCGAGGCTGCGTCTGGGCGACGGGTTTGAGAACCACGTCGAAACGGGCAGAACGATCCTCGAACCAGTGAGGCCGGCGGGGAGGAAGACAGTCACGATCCTGATGGCGGCGTTCGCCTTCGCGGCGAGCGTGGCGCTCGCGTCTGCGTCCCCCGCGGCCGCCGCGCCGAGCAAGGTCGCTCCCGTGCTGTTCGTCGGCAACAACTGGGACGGCACGGCCGACGTGATCAAGCAGGGTGGGACGCCGAACCGGCCGACCTTTGCGCGCGTGGCGCGGCTCAACATCATTCCCGACATCCAGGAGCGGATGGTCGAGATCCTCACCGACCCCGTGCGGCTCGGCTACTTCCTCGCCATCCGTGAGGTCGTCGGCGAGGGCCACGACCAGTTCGTCGACGACATGTTCAGCTCGAAGGACGGCCGGCTGCTGGTCGTGTCGCGGCCGAGCCTCGCCGATGTCATCGGGCTCGACCTCAACACCGGCGCGATCGTCTGGCGCTTCCGGGTCGACGGCCAGCGCTCCGACCACATGGCGATGTCGCCCGACGGCACGCGCGTGGCCGTCTCGGCGTCGACCGGGAACGTCGTCCACATCCTCGACACGTTCACGGGCCAGGAGGTCGGCA
>JBOGZM010000085.1:0-3680 GCA_050697255.1 Solirubrobacterales bacterium | reverse complement strand
CGGAGCGATCCGCACGGCGAGCCCCAGGCGCCTGAAGCGCTTCGCCTGGGCGACCTGCACGGCCAGGGTCGGGCCCGGCCGCGGCGCGGAGGACTGCGCCTTCGGTCGCAGGATGTGAGCGGTGGCGCGCGGCCTGCGCCCGGTCGGCACCACGACGTAGCCGCTGTCCTCGCCCGCGACGTAGAAGTAGGCGACATCACGCAGCGAGACGCTCCGGCGCCGGCGGCGGTGCGCGGCCAGGGTGACCCGGCGACCGCCCCGCAGGACGGCCTCGACAGTTGCGCTGCGACCCCACGAGGGAAACAGCACGTCGACGGTGTAGCGGCCGCGCCTGCGACGGGCGATCGACCACCGTGTCTCGATCCAGCGCTCGGAGAATCGATGCGTCGTGTCCACGACCACTTCGTCGGATTCCGTGCGGCCCTTCGCGACCAGCGTCTCGAAGGGACCGGCGTAGGGCCGGATCGAATACGGCTCCGCCAGCTCGACGCGGCCCCGCGGAGAGGCGAGCAGGCGCAAAGGGGGGCGGCGGGGCGGCAGGGCCCGCGGGCGTTGCGACGTGACGATCTCTTTCTCGCCCTGGCGCACCAGGACGCCGTAGCTGGCCCAGGGGCGGCCGCCGACGTTGGACACGACCCGCTGGTCGCCGTCGTAGAGGCGGCACAGCTCCATGCCGCCGTACGGGAAGGCGCGCTGGCTGACCGGGAGCACAGCCGTCGAGTAGTGCCTGGTCGTCACTGCCAGGCGACCGATGTCGCCGTCGAAGGAATACAGCGGCGGGGGCTCCGGCGCCTGCATCCCACCGAGGCCGAGCGCCACGGCGCGGGCGGCATTGGCCTGCATGCGCGCCGCGAACAGCTCCCTGATGCTGGGTCCCAGCGGCGCGACGTTCACGGAGTACAGGTTCGAGGGGGCGATGCCCTTGCCGTCGTCGGCCTCGACCGAGAGACGCTCGTACAGTGCCAGGCCGCGGTCGAGGAGGTGCTTGGCCCACGCGCCCAGCTCCGGCCGCGGGTGGAAGCGCGGACTGGCCGCGATCGCCAGCAGGCCCTGTTGCGCGAGCGCCCAGGTGCGGCCGGCGTGCCAGCGCTTGAACCCGTACCCCGTGTCCCAGTTCAGGTATCCGCCGTGCGTCCAGTACGCGCACACGATGTGCTCCGCCCACGCGCGCAGCAGGTTCAGTTGGGCCGGGTCGATCGGCGCCATGCCGGCCGCAAGGGCCTGCTCGTAGTAGAGGATGAAGTGGACCGTCTCGCTGGCGTACTCGGCGCTGTCGACGTTGAAGGGATGGGTCGGCGGCCGGTGGGGGAGGTAGTGGAAGCGGTATCCGGGCCCGAGGTTGGGCGAGCCACCCGGCACGGCTGCCTTCGTGATCCCGTCGCAGAAGCGCACGAGCTGCGCCCGGTAGTCGTTCAGGAGCAGCTCGGTGTCGCCCGTGATCGTGGCGTGATGCGCGTACAGCTCGCAGTTCCAGTTGATCTGGTTCAGGCGCACGTTCGGAAAGCGGAAGAAGGGCCCGCGCGCGCAGCGCGCGACGCGGTCGGCGATCAGGTCCACCGTCTCGCGCGGAAGCCCCAGCACGTCGCGTGCCCGCCACGCGTACATCAGCCCCTCCGCCACCTTCGGGTCGATCGACTTGTCCATCGCGGCGTCGCGGGTCCCCATGCTCTCGACCCAGCCCGGGCTGTGGAACTGGGGGTCCCCCTCCGGCGAGGCGTCCCGCTCGCTCCAGGGGGGCGAGTCGCACAGGCGCCATGCGAGCGCACGCGCGCGGTCGTCGTTGCGGCAGGGGCCTCGGTGCCCCGTGAGCGCCGCGACCGCGTGGGTGGTGAGGAGCAGCGAGTTGTGGTAGATGCGGCCCACACCGCTCCTGCCGGAGCCGTAGAGGTTCCGCGCTGGAAGCCAGAGCGAGTCGAAGTACGGGGCAAGCCAGTCGGCGAAGCGCCAGTACTCCGCATCGGTGAGCGGCGGGCGCGGCAGTCCCGGCGGGGGCAGCGCGCGGTGCTCGGAGCCGTGGAAGGCGGCTCCGGGCATGGGTGACACGAGGCCGCCGGCTGCGACTCCCGCGCCAATCTGGGCGGAGCGCAGCATGAACGTGCGGCGTGTGAGGGTCGAATCGGCCAAGGGCTGCTCCCGGGGCTTCAACACATGCGCCTCGTCGATGGTGCGCTGCGAGAGGCGCCCGGCATGCGGCGGCGGGCCCGCATGCAGGAACCCGCATAGGTTGCCACGATCGGCGGGGAATCGCGTCAGGTCACGCCCTTAAGGTGGGTGGAACCGGATGTCCAGGGCGCCGACCAGCTTCACATGCACCTCCTGCGGCCAGGCGAGCCTGCGCTGGATGGGTCGCTGCCCGGGGTGTGGAGAGTGGAACACCTTGATCGAAGAAAAGGCCGCCGATCTGCAGGCGGATCGCCGGGGTGGGCGAAGGGACGGCCGGCCCCCGTCACGGTCGCCGCGCGGGGTGGGGGCGGCGGAGCCCCGCAAGCCAGTCGCCCTTGCGGATGTCGAGCCCGGACAGACGGAGCGGGTGCGCACCGGCAGCGAGGAGTTCGACCGGGTCCTGGGCGGCGGGCTGGTGCCGGGCTCGGTGGTGCTGCTGGGCGGCTCGCCCGGGATCGGCAAGAGCACCCTGATGAGCGCCGCGCTGGCGCGCATCCAGGCGGCCGGCGGCTCGACGCTCTACGTGAGTGGCGAGGAGTCGGCGGCGCAGGTGAGGCTGCGCGCCGAGCGGCTCGGCGCTCACGCGCTCGACGTACCCGTGTTGGCGGAGACGTCGCTCGAGGTGGTGCTTGCCTCGCTCGAGCAGGAGCGGCCGCGGGCATGCGTAGTGGACTCGGTCCAGACCCTCTGGTCGTCCGATCTCACCGGCGCCCCCGGCAGCGTCGGACAGGTGCAGGAGGTGGCGGCGGCACTCGAGCGCTTCGCGCGCGAGTTCAGCTGCGCGATGATCCTCGTCGGGCACGTCACCAAGGAGGGGACGCTCGCGGGCCCGCGAGTGCTCGAGCACGCGGTCGACTGCGTGCTCCAGTTCGAGGGCGAGCGCGAGCGCAGCTTCCGTACGCTGAGAGCGCTCAAGAACCGGTTCGGCTCGACGAACGAGATCGGGGTCTTCGAGATGCGTGCCGGCGGCCTGACCGAGGTGGCCGACCCGTCCGACCGCTTCCTGCGGGACGCCGACCCGGTCCCGGGTTCATGCGTGCTGTGCGCGATGGAGGGAACGCGGCCGCTGCTGGTCGAGGTGCAGGCGCTGGTCGCCTCGACCGAGGTGGTCCCGCCACGGCGCGTCGCGAGCGGCATCGACCGGAACAGGCTCAGCATGATCCTCGCGGTCCTGGCGCGGCACGGCGGCCCGTCGCTGGGCTCGGCCGACGTGTTCGTGAACGTCGCGGGCGGCGTGCGGATCGAGGAGCCGGGCGCCGATCTGGCTGTCGCGCTGGCGGTGGCCTCGGCGGCGCGCGAGCAGCCACTCGACGGCTCCGGCGGCCCGGCGGCCTGCTTCGGAGAGATCGGGCTCACCGGTGAGCTGCGCTACGTTGCGCACGCCGACCGCCGCCTCGAGGAGGCGGCCAGGTTCGGCGTCGAGCGGGTCGTGATGCCCGCGCGCTGCGTGGACGACGCCATGCCGGCCACGCGCAGCGGCCCGGGGGTGGCGGCGCGCACGCTGGCTCTGGCGCTGG
>JBOGZM010000084.1:0-2483 GCA_050697255.1 Solirubrobacterales bacterium | reverse complement strand
CTCGACGCGGGCATTCCACCTGCGTCGCGTCCTCCGCGGCCGCGTCGCCGGCTACGCGCTCGCGCTGGGAGTCGTGGGCGCCGTCGTGGTGGGCGCGTGGATGCACTCGGCGCTCGTGATGCTGGGCGGGCCGATTCTGGTCGGCATGCTGGTGCTGGCAGCGGCCTTCAGCGCGGCGGACGGCCGCGCCGAGCGCGACTTCTTCCTCAGCTTCGCCGCGGCGCGCGGGCTCCGCTACGTCGGCGACACCGCGCTGCTGCCGCTGACCCCGCTCCTGGGAGCCGGTGATCGCCGCGAATGCCGTCACTGGATGGAGGGCCCGCTCGGCGAGCGCATGCCCGGCGTGGCGTGCGGACTCGGTCACTACACCTGGTTCGAGCGCCAGCGCGTCGACGACAATTTCTGGCCGGCTTCGCCGGCACCTCAGTCACGTGACCTCGCTGAACGCTCGGCCCAAAACACCTCCCGCTGGGTGCCACATCACTTCACGATCTGCGTGGTCGACCTCGAGCCGGGCATCAAGATGTTCCCGGGTGTGTTCCTGGCCCGCCGGCGCGGCCTCGCGGGCATGCTGGGCGGCGGGTGGCTCGGCACCGGCACGCGCCGCAGGGTGGAGCTCGAGAGCGCGCAGCTGCACGAGCGCTACGACCTCTGGGTCCAGCGCTCCCAGGACGACCTGCTGCTGCGCGAGCTGTTCTCACCGTCGTTCGTCGCTTGGCTCGCCGAGCATCCGCTCGAGCCGTGCTTCGAGTACCGCGCCGGGACGCTGGTGGTCTACCTCGAGCGCAGGCTCGAGGACGCCGGGCGCCTCGGCTGGCTCCAGGACGCCACGGAGGAGATCGCCGGGCGGCTCACGCGGGAGGTCGCGGAGGCCGCGGCCTAGCGGCGCCGCGGGCGCATCGACTCGAGGAAGGTTCGTGTCACGAGCGACCCGGCCTCGGCGCGGCCGATGTCCTCGCGTCCAACCGCCCGCAGGGCCTCGTTGATGAGGCTCCCGAGCGCCGCCACCTGCCAGCGCAGGGGCAGGTCGTCTCGGATCTCCCCGTCGCGGCGGCCGCGTTCCACGAGCGCGATCAGCGGCGCTCCCACGGACTCCTCCTGCTCGCGTAGCTCCGGATAGCGGCGCCGCTCTTCGCTGAGGATGCGGTACCGGTCCCCGACCACGAGCACCGCGTCGACCACCCGCGCGATGGCGTCCGTCACCTTGCCGCGCTCGGGCTCCACGGACAGGATCGCCTCGAGCGCGTCGTCGAGCGCCGCGGAGTACATCGCGCGCAGCAGGTCGTCACGCGTCGGGAAGTGGCGGTACAGGGTCGCGCGCACCAGCCCACTGGCCGCCGCGATCTCCGCCATGCTCGCGGCTGGGTTGGCGGCCAGCAACGCGGTCGCCGCCTCGATGATGCGGCGCAGGTTGCGTTCCGCGTCGGCGCGGCGCTTGATCTCGGGCACTTCCGGGGGGTTTACCGCGTCGCCGGCCTCGGCCGGTCGAGAGTGAATGCTCATACGGTCCACGAATGAATGATCTACCGCCTCAGGGCCTTAGTTAAACCGAGTTCTGTGTCACGCGGGGCGTCCGTGGCCTGCAGGCCTCTCGGCAGCGACGGTACATTCAGCCGATGAGCGGCATCGCAGCCCCGGCGGCGGCGACCGGCGAACCGGCGGCCGGCGGCGAGGAAACCGTCGGCCTTGCCCACGTGGCGACGGTCTCCTTCCTGGCGTCGCGGGCGACGCCGCCGATCGGGTTCTTCGTCGCGCTCGCCGGCGGCGTCGCGCTCGCCCGGGTGGGCGAGCGGCGCGGTGCGCGATGGGGATTCGGCGCCAGCCTTGCGGCGATGCTCCAGACGGTGGCGATCATCGGCCCGGTGCGGTTCGGGGTCCCGCTCACCCAGGCCCTGACGGCGCCGCTCCTCGGCGTGCTCGAGGCGCGGGGCGTGGGAGCGCGGATGCAGACGCTCGTGTGTGCCGCGATCCGGCTCGTTCAGAACGCGATCACGTCCGCGTTCGTGATCGTGGTGCTGACCGGAGTCGAGACCTACCTCGACAGCTACGACACCATCGCGGGCATCATCCCGCTGGTGCCCGAGGGCCGGGCGGCGGCGTGGATCGTGACGGTCGGGAGCCTGCTCGCCTGGGCCGTCTTCGCGAGCGCGGTGCAGGTCTGGGTCTACCGGCGCGGGCTCCACGCCTGGCCGCGGCCGGGGGAGGAGCACGGGGTGCACGTCGAGATCCCGGCGGTCGAGCCGGGCCCGGAGCGGGCGGGCCGGTTCGATCCGCGAGCCGTGGCGCTGGCAGCCGCGATCGTCTTCGGCCTGCTGGTGGCTAGCATCTCCTGGGCGATGCTGGCGGCGGTTGGCGCGTGGCTCCTGGCCGCCGCCGTCACCTCGCGCGGCGATCGCTCCGTGGTGCCCATCGGGGCCGGTCTCTCACTCGTGCTCGGCACGGTGATCTTCACCATCGCGATGCTGGGTGGCCAGGGCATCGAG
>JBOGZM010000083.1:0-17078 GCA_050697255.1 Solirubrobacterales bacterium | reverse complement strand
CAGATCTGGCTGTGGTCGCGCGGCTACGAAGGCGGCGGGCCGCAGGCGGAGCTGCTGCGCCGGGTCGCCCACTGGCTGATGAAGGAGCCGGAACTCGAGGAGGAGGACCTGCGCGCCATCGTCATCGACGGCCGGCTGGAGATCACGCGCCGCAGCCTGGGCGACAATCCGAAGACCGTCGAGGTGACGACGCCGGCCGGCGAGACCGTCCGCGGCGAGGGCACGGGCGACGGCGCCATTGACGCCCTGCTGCAGGCCATCAACGCGGCGACCGGGATTCCCGGGATTCTCAAGGAGTACCACGTGGCCGCGGTGACGGCCGACACGGACGCGCTCGGCGAAGTGTCGGTGCTGGTCGAGCACGGCGGTCGGCTCGTCTCGGGCCAGAGCGTCTCGACGGACACGCTGGAGGCGTCGGCGCGCGCGTACCTGCGGGCGCTGTCGAACGCCGTTGCCGGCGTGGGTGCGGGTCCCGAGCTGCCGGTCGAGGCCGAGGCGACGCCTTAGCCGCGGACGATTTCACCTGGGTCGACGGCGAGCGGCTGATTCGCTTCGGCGCGGGCGCGGTTGCGGACGCGCCGGGGTTGCTGGCCGGACGCGGGTTCGAGGGCTCTGCCCTCCTGACGACCGGCCGGGCGGCCGCGGCTGCCCCTGCCCTCGTGGAGGGCACAGAGGTCGTGCTGGAGGTGCCGCCCGGCGCAGTGCCAGAGGCGGCGGCGGCGGTGCGGGACGGAGTGGGAGGGAGGCCGATCGTCGCGCTCGGGGGCGGACGGGTGGTGGACGCGGCCAAGGCGATCGCCGGCGCGGACGGCCTGCGGGTCGCAGCCGTGCCCACGACGCTGTCCGGCGCGGAGATGACGCCCTTTCACCGCATGCCCGCCGGGGTGGAGCAGTTCAGCCTCGTGCGCCCGGTGCTGGTGATCGCGGCGCCAGCGCTGATGGCCTCCCAGCCGATGCCCGACCTGGCGGCCAGCGCGATGAACGCGCTCGCGCACGCCGTCGAGGCGCTCTACACGCCGCTCGCCAACCCGGTCGCGGAGATGGCCGCGTTGCGCGCGGCCGCGCTCATCGCACAGGGCCTGGATGTGAAGGGCCCGGATCGTCCCGCGCTCGCGCTGGGGGCGCTGCTGGCCGGCTACGCGGTCGGGCAGACCGGCTTTGCCGTGCACCACGCTGTCTGCCAGACGATCGTGCGGGTGTGCGGCACGCCGCACTCGCAGACCAACTCGGTGATGCTGCCGCACTTCGTGCGGTTCATGGAGGCACGGGCTCCGCGCGAGATCCAGCTGCTGGGCGAGGCCCTCGGGGGCCATGCCCCTGAGCGGGTGGCCGGCCTCGCCGGCCAGGCAGGGGTGACCCGGCTCGGCGAGCTCGGGATCACCGAGGAGGACCTCCCGCGGATCTTGGAGGGCGTCGCGCAGCGCGGCGACATCGCCGCGAACACGCCGGGCGCCCCGTCCGAGGGGGAGCTGCGGGCGGTGCTCGAGAGAGCGCTCTGACGGCCGAGCTAGTCCTCGAAGAACGCGTATCCGTACTCGCCGCGCTTGTAGGCGAGCTTTGCGATCGCGCTCGCGCGCTCGTCGTCGTTGTATTCGATCCGGTCGAGCGATCCGCCCGCGCGGCTCGCGGCGCGGGTGCAGAAGGTCTCCGCGATGTAGCGCTCCTGGCCCGAGGGCTCGACCCCCTGGTCTTCGAAAATCGAGCTCACCCGTGACAGCACCGCGATCTGCGCGTAGATGTCCGCGACCGCGTCTGCGAGGCGCTTGAGCTGAAACTGACGCTCCACGACGTCCTTGCCGTGCTCCCGCAGCAGGGACTCGGACAGATCGCGCAGTCGCTTCACCTGCCCCGTCACCGGTGCGGCGAGCGACTCGAGCTGCGGGTGAGCCCGTCCCACGCGGTCCGGCCTCACCTCCCGCTGGATCCGCCCGCCGACGTAGTCGAGCAGCACTCCCACCGAGCCGAGGGGATCGGTGAAGTCGACGCCCTTCAGGCCCTTCAGCTCGTCGCCGAGCGGCTTCAGGCCTGAGAGCGCGACGAAGATGCGCAGAACGTCGTTGGCACCCTCGAAGATCGGGAAGATCCGGAGGTCCCGCAGGATCTTCTCGTAGGGCCGGTCGCGCAGGTAGCCCTCTCCACCGGCGAGCTGCAGCGCGCGGTTGGCCTGGTACCAGGTGAACTCGCTGGCGGCGATCTTGCAGATCGCGGACTCGGTCGAATAGTCGGGCACCCCGGCATCGACGAGCCCGGTCGTCAGGTATGCCATCGACTCGAGCCCGAAGAGATAGGACACCATCCAGCCGATCTTGTCCTCGACCAGCTCGAAGTCGGCCAGGCGGCGTCCGAACTGGCGCCGCTCCCTGACGTGCTCGATCGCCAGGTCGAGCACGGCCTTGGCCCCGCCGACCGAGCCGGTCCCGAGGCTGAGCCGGCCGTTGTTCAGGACGTGCATGGCGATCCTGAACCCCTCGCCGGGCTCCCCGAGCACGTTCTCCGCCGGGATGCGGACGTCCCTGAAGTGCAGGTGGCGCAGGTCGTTGCCGCGCAGGCCCATCGTCTCGTAGCGGTGGCCGGCCTCGAACCCCTCCATGCCCTTCTCGACGATGAATGCCGTGTGCCGGTCCTTGCCGTCCACCTCGGTGCGGGCAAAGGTGACGATCACCGACCCCTTGGCGCCGTTCCCGATGAACCGCTTCTCGCCGTTCAGCTTCCAGGACCCATCGGGTTGCAGGGTCGCCCGCGACTGGAGGTTGAACGCGTCCGACCCGGCCTCGCGCTCGGTCAGCGCGAAGGCCGCGAGCCTTCGTCCGGCGGCGAGGTCGGGAAGGAAACGCTCCTTCTGCTCGTCGTTCCCGAACAGCACGATTCCCTTCATGCCGATCGACTGATGCACGCCCAACACGACCGACAGGGTCGGGTCGATCTGCGCCAGGGCCTCGAACACCCGGCAGTAGCCGGTCTGGGAGAGCCCCTGGCCGCCGTAGCGCTCGGGCACGTAGAGACCGCACAGGCCCCGCTCGCCGAGCTCGCGGATCAGGTCGTCCCCGACCCACCCGTCCTCCTCGATCCTGCGGGGGTCGATCGACTGGGCGGCAAGCTCTCGCAGCGAGGCGATCAGGGAGCGGACCTTCTGCTGCTCCTCCTCGGCCGGCTTCGGGTAGGGGAACACGAGCTCGTCGTGGATCTCGCCGAGGAAGAGCGATTTGGCGAATGACGAGACGCCCTCGAGAGGGGGTGCCTGCTGCTGAGTGGTGGCGGCTTCCATCGAACCGGGCCGGGGGAGCCGTAACCTATACAACGCGGGCCCGCGTACAAACGTATGTGATAACGTACGCAGGCGTGAGCGCCACGGTGGCAGAGCCCCTCGACGTCGGCCCGCGCGTGCGCGCCCTGCGCGAGGCGATGGACCTCTCCCTGCGCGACCTCGCCGACCGCTGTGGCGTCTCGGCGCCGATGCTGTCGCAGGTCGAGCGGGGGGAGACGAGCCCGACGCTGGCCGTCGCGTCCAAGATCGCGGCCGGTCTCGAGCTGAGCCTCTCGCAGCTGCTGCGGCTGGACGAGGGCGACGGCGTGACGGTCGTGCGCGCCGCCGCGCGGCTGGAAGGCGGACGCGGCAACGGCCACCGCTACGAGGTGCTGACCCCGCCGCTCCCAGGTCAGCGGGCCGAGGTGTCGCTGCACACGCTGGCGCCCAAGGCCGCGACCGGCGGGCCCGATGACCCTCCCATGCACGAGGCGGGGAGTCGCGAGACGGCCGTCGTGCTGTCGGGTCGCATGAGCCTCGTCTGCGACGGCGTCGCGCATGAGCTCGGCGAGGGCGACGCGGTCACCTTCGACGCCGACCTGCCTCATCACTTCGAGAACGACGGGCGCGGCGAGGCGCGGTTCATGTCGGTCATAGCCGCCGGCCTGCGAAGGAGCTGACACAGATGCCCAAGACGATGTTCGAGAAGATCTGGGAGACGCACGAGGTGCGCGGCCCCGAGCAGGAGGGCGGGCCCTCGCTGCTGTACATCGACCTGCACCTCGTGCACGAGGTCACCTCCGCGCAGGCCTTCGAGGGGCTGCGGCTGGCGGGCCGGAAGGTGCGCCGGCCCGACCGCACGCTCGCGACCGTCGATCACAACGTCCCCACGGACCCGCGGGAGCGCACCAGCCTCGACGCGATCGCGGACCACCTGTCGCGCGAGCAGGTCGCCGCATTGGAGCGCAACTGCGCCGAGTTCGGCGTGCCGCTGTACGGGATGCGCAGCCGCCGGCAGGGCATCGTGCACGTGATCGGGCCCGAGCTGGGCCTTTCGCAGCCGGGCGTCACGATCGCCTGCGGCGACTCGCACACCTCCACCCACGGCGCGCTCGGCGCGCTCGCGATGGGGGTCGGGACCTCGGAGGTCGAGCACATCCTCGCCACCCAATGCCTGCTGCAGGTCCGGCCCCGCACGATGCGCATCACGTACGAGGGCGAGCCCGGATTCGGCGTCACGGCGAAGGACCTGATCCTGGGGACGATCGGACAGATCAGCGCCTCCGGCGCGGTCGGGCACGCGATCGAGTACGCCGGCGCGCCGATCGCGGCGCTCACGGTCGAGGGCCGCATGACGATTTGCAACATGTCGATCGAGGCCGGTGCGCGGGCGGGCATGATCGCGCCCGACGATGTGACGTTCGCCTACCTCGAGGGCCGCCCGGCGGCGCCCAGGGACCTCGAAGCTGCCGTCGAGCGCTGGCGTTCCCTGCCGACCGACGCAGGCGCGACCTTCGACGCCGAGGTCACGGTGGACGCGGCGGCGCTCGTGCCGCAGGTGACGTGGGGGACGAACCCCGGGCAGGTCGTGCCGGTCACCGGCAGGGTCCCCGATCCTGCGGACCTGGACGCTCCGGCGGACCGCGAGTCCGCCGAGCGCGCCCTCGTCTACATGGCGCTCGAGCCCGGGACTGCGATCGAGGACATCCCCGTGGACCGAGTGTTCATCGGGTCGTGCACGAACTCGCGCATCGAGGACCTGCGCGTGGCCGCCGCGATGGTGCGCGGCCGGCAGGTCGCGGCAACCGTGGACGCGATGGTGGTGCCGGGCTCCCAGCAGGTGAAGGTGCAGGCAGAGCGGGAGGGCCTGGACGAGGTCTTCAGGGCCGCCGGGTTCGACTGGCGCGAGGCCGGCTGCTCGATGTGCCTGGGGATGAACCCGGACATCCTCCAACCCGGCGAGCGCTGCGCCTCGACGTCGAACCGCAACTTCGAGGGGCGCCAGGGCCGAGGCGGGCGCACGCATCTCGTGAGCCCCCAGATGGCCGCCGCGGCGGCGGTCGCGGGCCACTTCGTCGACATCCGCGACTGGGACCGCGAGGCGGTCGCCGGAGCGTCGGCATGAGCACTCCTGGTGCCGCGTGGCAGCGGCCGGAGATAGCCGAGACGTTCGTGAAGAGCCGCCGGCACCTGATCCCGCTGATCGACGGGCAGGAAGAGCTGGTCCGGCGCCTGATCACGCGCGGTGAGCGCCGCATGACTCGGTTCCTCGACCTCGGCGCGGGCGCTGGAGCTTTCGCGGAGCTGGTCATGGAGACTCACCCGGAGTCGACCGGCGTGCTGGTCGATTTCTCGGAGCCGATGGTTGCCACGGCAAAGCGGCGCCTGGTGCCATACGCCGGGCGGTGGGAGTACGTGTTGGGGGACCTGTCCGATGCCGCATGGAGCAAGGGGCTCCCTGCCGGTCGTTACGACGCCGTCGTTTCAGCCCTCTGCATCCACCACCTGCCGGACGATCGGAAACGTGCGCTGTACGGTGAGGCCTACGACCTGCTGGAGCCCGGGGGAATTTTCTTGAACTGGGAGCACGTCGCCGCGACCGGCCTCGTCGACGGCATGCTCGAGGATTGGATGGTCGACAACCTGATCGCAGCGGAGCGCGGTCGCCCGAACCCCCGCCCGGACGACGAGGTGGTCCGCGAGTATCTCGACGCCGCCGACGAGGACATCCTGGCCAGCCCTTACGCCCAGTGTGACTGGCTGCGGGAGGTTGGCTTCGAGGACGCGGACGTGTTCTTCCAGGTGCCGGAGATCGCGATCTTCGGCGGCGTGAAAGCGGTGAAATGATGGAGCCTGTACGGACGATCGAGGGCCGTATCCAGGTGCTCGATCGCAGCGACGTCGACACCGACCAGATCATCCCCAAGCAGTACCTGAAGAGGATCGAGCGCACAGGCTTCGGCGAGTTCCTGTTCTCGGACTGGCGCAAGGACGGCCTGGAGCTGGATCCCGAGCGCCCGATCCTCGTGACCGAGCGCAACTTCGGCTGCGGCTCCTCGCGCGAGCACGCCGTCTGGGCCCTGCAGGACTTCGGGTTCCGCGCGGTCGTCGCGCCGAGCTTCGCGGACATCTTCTATGGAAACTGCACCAAGACCGGCCTGCTGCCGGTGGTGCTGCCCGCCGTGACGGTGCGGGAGCTGATGCAGGCCGAGCGTGCCACCGTCGACCTCGAGCGCCAGACGGTGGAGTGGGAGGGAGGCTCCGCGTCGTTCGACATCAACCCCGACACCCGCCGGCGGCTGCTCGAGGGGCTGGACGAGATCGCGCTCACGCTCCAGCACACCGGCGACATCGACCGCTTCGAGGCCGAGGGCCGCGCGCCGGGGTCTCTGACCACCGCTGTGTAGGCTCCACGCTGATGGAGCAGCCACCCCCGCACGAGCCCCGGCCCACCGAGTCCACACGCCCACTCGGAAGCCCAGGGGTTCCCGTCGAGCGCGAGGTCGTGCTCGACCCCGAGCTGGCCGACAAGATCGACCGCGCGAGCTTCTGGTCGAGGTTCGCCTCGGCAGCAGCGGTCCTGGCGTCGATCCTGGGCGTGATCGCGCTCATCCTCGCGCTCGACGCGCGCAACGACGACAGCGGCAGCTCGAACGCCGGAGTGCGCGAGGACGTCGCGCAGCTTCGAAGTGACCTCAACGCGCTCGAGCGCCAGACCGATCAGGCCGGCGAGGCAGGCCAGGAGGTGAGCCAGCTCTCGTCACGCGTCTCGCGCGTCCAGGACCAGGTCGAGCAGCTCTCCCAGGACCAGGAGCAGGCCACGCAGGACATCTCCAGCGTGCAGCAGGACCTCTCTGAGCTCAGCGACCGCGTGGACCAGGTCGAGCAGGCGCAGGAAGACGCGGCGGCCGGCGGCCCATAACCCCTCCGCCATGCGGATCGCGGTCCTTCCTGGCGACGGCATCGGGCCGGAGGTCACCGGCGCGGCGCAGCAGCTGCTGCGCGCGCTCGCCCCGCAGCACGACGCGGTGTTCGAGTTCGTCGAGCTGCCGGTCGGGGGCAACTCGATCGACCGGCACGGCGTGTCGTTGCTGCCCGAGGTGCTGGAGGAGTGCCGGGCCGCGGACGCGGTCCTACTCGGCGCCGTCGGCGGCCCGCAGTGGGACACCACCGACCCCGACGCCCCCCGGCCCGAGCAGGGGCTCCTGGGCCTGCGCAAGGGCCTCGAGCTGTTCGCCAACCTGCGCCCGGTACGGGTCGTCGACGCGCTGCTCGACTCGAGCCCGCTGCGCCCGGAACGCGTGCGCGGCGCCGACCTCGTGATCGTGCGCGAGCTGACCGGCGGGATCTACTTCGGGGACCGCGGGCGCCGCGACGGCGTGGCGCACGACACGTGCGTCTACTCGGTCCACGAGGTCGAGCGGATCGCGGACCTGGCGTTTCGCATCGCCGCCTCGCCCGGCCGCCGGGGCGAGGTCGTCTCGGTCGACAAGGCGAACATCCTCGAGACGTCGCGGCTGTGGCGCGAGACGGTCGAGGGCGTGGCAGCGCGGCATGCGGGCGTGCGGCTCGCGCACATGCTGGTCGACAACGCGGCGATGCAGCTGATCGCGCGCCCCGGTGACTTCGACGTCCTCCTGACGGAGAACATGTTCGGCGACATCCTCTCGGACGAGGCCGCGATGATCGCCGGCTCGATCGGCCTGCTGGCCTCGGCGAGCCTCGGTTCGGGAGGTCCCGGCCTGTACGAGCCGGTGCACGGCTCCGCACCGGACATCGCGGGGCAGGGGAAGGCGAACCCGCTCGCGACGTTCGGCTCGGTGGCACTCATGCTGCGACATTCCCTGCAAATGGACCATGCGGCGACGGCTGTAGAATCGGCTGTGGACCGGGTGCTGGAGCAAGGACTGCGGACACCGGACCTGGCCTCGGGGCAGGCGGAGGAGACCCAGGTGGGCACTGCCGCCATGACCCAGGCGGTGATCGACGAGCTCGGCGCTCCCGTGGGGGGCGCGTGAAAGGACAGCGATGCAGCAGGCCGACTTCATCTGGATGAACGGGGAACTCGTCCGGTGGGAGGACGCCAAGGTGCACGTGCTCACGCATGCGCTGCACTACGGGTCGGGCGTCTTCGAGGGGGTCAGGGCCTACGAGACCGAGCGCGGCACGGCGGTCTTCCGCCACGGTGACCACCTCGAGCGCCTGAAGCGCTCCGCGGAGCTCTATTACATGGACCTGCCCTACACGCTGGAGAAGCTGCGGGAGGCAACACACGAGTTGATCCGGGTGAACAAGCTGCGCAGCTGCTACATCCGCCCGGTCGCGTTCCGCGGCTACGGCGAGATGGGCCTGTTCCCGCTGAACGCCCCCGTCGACGTCTTCATCGCCGTCTGGCCCTGGGGCGCCTACCTCGGCGAGGAGGGCCAGAAGCACGGCATTCGCTGCAAGGTCTCCTCGTGGCGGCGGATGTCCGACGCCAGCTTCATCCCCGAGGCGAAGGCGTGCGGCCAGTACCTGAACTCGATCCTCGCGAAGGTCGAGACCGCGAAGGCGGGCTACGACGAGGCGATCCTGCTGGACCACCACGGCAACGTGTCGGAGGGCTCGGGCGAGAACGTGTTCGTCGTCCGGGACGGGCAGATCTCGACGCCGTCCTCGGCAGCGTGCGTCCTCGACGGGATCACCGCCCGCTCCGTGGTGCAGATCGCGGCCGACCTCGGGTTCGGGGTGAAGCAGCGGGACGTGTCGCGGGGAGAGCTGTACCAGGCCGACGAGGTGTTCCTGACCGGCACGGCGGCCGAGATCGTGCCCGTGCGGGAGATCGACGACCACGTGCTCGGGCCGCCCGGCGAGCTCACGCAGGCGATCCAGACCCGGTTCTTCGACGCCATCAAGGGCAGGCGCGAGGAGTACCTCGAGTGGCTCGACTTCGTCCAGCTCGACCAGCCGGGCGCCGCCACCGAGGCGCGCGACGAGCGCGTCGCCTCCTGACACCATGAGCCGGTTCCAGGTGGACATCACGAGGGCGCGAATTACCGCCGCGGCGCGCCCGTAGCGCTGCGCGCGCCGCGCCGGCACTCGCACCCGTCCGCTGCTTCGAAAGGAACCGAAACCACGTGAGCAGGCAGATCCACCTATACGACACGACCCTCCGCGACGGCATGCAGGGCGAGGGCATGTCCCTGTCGGCGGACGAGAAGCTGCGCGTCGCGCACGCGCTCGACGGCCTCGGGATTCATTTCATCGAGGCGGGCTTCCCGAGCTCCAACCCCAAGGAGGAGGCGCTGTTCGAGATGCTCGCCCGCGAGCGGTTCGAGCACGCGCTCGTGTGCGCGTTCGGCATGACGCGCCGGCGTGACCTCGCCGCCGAACAGGATCCGGCGCTGCGCCTGCTGGCCGACAGCTTCGCGCCGGTCTGCACCCTGGTCGGGAAGACCTGGCGGCTGCACCTGGAGAAGGTGATCAACACGGCGCCGGGGGAGAACCTGGAGCTGATCCGGGACTCGGTCGCCTTCCTGGTCGGCGAGGGGAAGCGGGTGATCTACGACGCGGAGCACTTCTTCGACGCCTACCGTGACGATGCCGACTATGCGCTGCGCTGCCTGCTGGCGGCGCGCGAGGCCGGGGCGGAGAACGTGACGCTGTGCGACACCAACGGCTCCAGCCTCCCGGCCCAGGTGGCGGAGGCCACCGCACGCGCGGTGGCCGAGATGGGTGGGGAGCGGGTCGGCATCCACACACACAACGACGCCGAGTGCGGCGTCGCGAACTCGCTCGCGGCGGTCGAGCAGGGCGCGTCGATGGTGCAGGGCACCATGAACGGCATCGGCGAGCGGTGTGGCAACGCGAACCTGGTCTCGATCCTGCCCGCGCTGCAGCTCAAGATGGGTTACCGGTGCGTCACCGACGCCCAGCTCGGCGGGCTCACGCAGACGGCTCACCTCGTGGACGAGCTGTGCAACGTGACGCCGGATCCGAACCAGCCCTACGTGGGCCGGAACGCGTTCGCCCACAAAGGGGGCATGCACGTCGCGGGCGTGCGCTCGGACGCGCGCACATTCGAGCACCTGGATCCGGACGTGGTGGGCAACCGCCGTGAGCTGCTGGTGTCCGAGCTGTCCGGGAAGGGCACCGTGCTGGCACGGGCGGAGGAGGCCGGGCTCGAGCTGACACCGGAGCGCGCCGTGCACGCCGTCGAGCGGCTGAAGGAGCTGGAGCACCGCGGGTACCACTTCGAGGCCGCGGACGCGTCCTTCGATCTGCTCCTGCGCAAGGAGTCCGGCGCCTACGAGCCGCTCTTCCGGCTCGAGAGCTTCCGCGTGATCACGGAGAAGCGCGAGGACGGCAAGGTCCAGACGGAGGCCACGATCAAGGTGTGGGCGAGGGGCGAGCGGCTGGTGCGCACCGCGGAGGGCAACGGGCCGGTGAACGCGCTGGACCGCGCCCTGCGCGACGCGATCGCCGACCTCTACCCGCGGCTGCGCGACATCGAGCTCGTGAACTACAAGGTCCGCATCATCGACGAGCACAAGGGCACGGGCGCGGTCACCCGCGTCCTGATCGACGCCTCCGACAGCGAAGAGACGTGGGGCACGATCGGCGTTTCCGAGAACATCATCGAGGCGAGCTGGGAGGCGCTCGTCGACTCGCTCGAGTACGCCATGCAGGGTGGGGAGCGCGCCACGGAGGCAACGCCGGTCGAGCAGACGCCGGTTACCCCGCCCCTGTGACGGGCGCGCAGATCCCACTGGCGCGGCCGGATCTCGGGCCCCGGGAGTCGGAGCTGGTCGAGCAGGTCCTGGGCTCGGGGCGACTGTCCCTCGGGCCCATGCTGGAGCGCTTCGAGCGCGACTTCGCCGCATGGGTCGGATGCGGGGCCGCGATCGCGGTGTCGAGCGGCACCGCGGCGCTGCACCTGGCGGTGCGGGCGCTCGGGTGGGGGAGGGGCGACGAGGTCGTCACCACCCCGCTGAGCTTCGTCGCCTCGGCCAACTGCCTCCTCTACGAGGACGCCGTGCCGGTGTTCTGCGACATCGACCCACGGACCCTGAACATCGACCCGGAGGCCGCCGCGGCGGCGTGCGGACCGCGGACGGCAGGGCTGCTCCCGGTGCACCTGTTCGGATATCCGGCCGACATGCAGGCGCTCCAGGCGCTCGCGGACGATCGCGGCCTGGGCGTCCTCGAGGACGCTTGCGAGGCGCTCGGCGCCGCGGACCCGGCTGGCATTCGGGTGGGGGCGAGCGGCAACCCGGCGGCGTTCGGCTTCTATGCGAACAAGCAGCTCGTGACCGGGGAAGGGGGGATGCTGACCTGCGGCGACCCGGAGGTGGTGGCGCGGGTCCGCAGCGAGCGCAACCAGGGCCGCGGCGACGACATGGACTGGCTCTCGCACGACCGCCTCGGCTTCAACTACCGCCTCTCGGACGTCGCGGCGGCGATCGGCGTCGCGCAACTCGAGCGGCTCGACACATTGCTGGCCGAGCGAGACCGCGTCGCCGGCCTCTACCGCGAGCGCCTCGCCGGGATCGAGGGCGTCGTGCTGCCCTGCGAGGACCGGGGGCAGGCGCGCCGCAGCTGGTTCGTGTTCGTGGTGCAGCTCCCGCAGGACGCCGACCGCGACCGCGTGATCTCCGCCCTGGCCGGCGACGGCATCGCCTCCAAGGCCTATCTCCCCTGTATCCACCTGCAGCCGCTGTACCGCGAGCGGTTCGGGTTTCGGAGCGGAGAGTTCCCGATCGCCGAGGGCGCGGCGGCGCGCTCGCTGGCGCTGCCGTTCTTCACGGCGATGCGGGAGGCCGAGGTGGAGAGGGTGGGAGGCGCGCTGGCGCGGGCGTTGCGGCGCTGACAGCACCGATACTCTCATAACGTGTCAACCACGTCGCCGAGGGCGCCCGCACCTCCGCTGCCGGACCGGCGCGGCGAGCGAGTGCTCGGCCTCGCGGCCCTCGTCGCGGCCGGGGCCTTCCCGGCGTGGATCTTCCGCGACCTGCTCAGCCATCTCGCGACCAGCTTCCAGCCGGACGTCAACTGGCTGTTCACGGGCGCGATCGGCTTCGCGCTCATGTTCGGCGGCCTCCTGGCCTCCGTCCCGGTGGTGCTGTCGATCGGCCGCACTCCCGATCACCGCCTTTACCCGCGCAGCCGGGGCTCACTGGCGGGGTGGGGGGTGAGCCTGTACCTGCTGGGGGCGATGCTGGTCGTGCAGATCGGGGCCATCGCTCACAACTGGTAGCGCTCTTAAACTCCCTGCATGTCCCGCTTTCGTGAGCCGCCCGATCCGATCTTCCATGCGCTGAACGCCTCGATCGGGTTCGACCGCCGTCTCGCTCCATACGACGTGCGCCAGTCAAAGGCGCACGTGTCGATGCTGGCGGAGGCCGGGGTGCTGGAGCAGGCAGAGGCGGACGAGCTGCTGCGGGGGCTCGACGCGGTCGCGGCCGAGCTGGAGGGCGGCGCCTTCGCCTTCGAGCCCGCCGACGAGGACATCCACATGGCGGTCGAGCGCCGCCTCACCGAGCTCGTGGGCCCCGTGGGGGGGAAGCTCCACACGGCGCGGTCGCGAAACGACCAGGTCGCGACCGACATGGCGCTGTTCGTGCGCGAGCAGGCGGAGGGCGCGCGGCGGCGCCTGTGCGAGCTGATGGGAACGCTCACGGACCTGGCCGAGCGCCACGCGGACTGGCCGATGCCGGGCTACACGCACCTCCAGCGCGCCCAGCCGGTCTACCTGGCGCACCACCTGCTGGCGTACTTCTGGATGTTCCGGCGCGACGTGGAGCGGTTCGCGAACGCCGTCTGCGCGACCGCGGAGCTGCCGCTCGGCGCGGGCGCGCTGGCGGGCGTCAACTGGGACACGCGGCGCGACTCCGTCGCCCGCGAGCTGGGCTTCGACGGCGTCGTCGAGAACTCGCTCGACGCCGTCTCGAACCGCGACTTCGTGCTCGACTACCTGAGCGCCGCCGCCATCTGCGCGATGCACCTCTCGCGGCTCGGCGCGGAGATCGTGCTGTGGTCCAGCGAGGAGTTCGGCTTCCTCGAGCTGGGCGACTCGTTCACGTCGGGCTCGAGCATCATGCCGCAGAAGAAGAACCCCGACGCGGCGGAGCTGCTGCGCGCGAAGGCCCCCCGCGTCGCTGCCGATCTCTCGACCCTCCTCGGTGTGATGCACGGCCTCCCGCTCGCCTACAACAAGGACATGCAGGAGGACAAGGAGCAGCTGTTCGACGCGGTCGACACCCTGAACCTGTGCCTCGAGGCCGCGACGGGGATGCTGCGCACGGCGACGTTCCGGCGCGAGCGCCTTGCGGCGGCGGCCGGGGACGAGTTCCTGGCCGCGACCGACATCGCCGACCTGCTCGTGCGCCGGGGGGTCCCGTTCAGGGAGTCGCACGCGGTCGTCGCCGGCCTGGTGCGGCACGCGCTCGATCGCGGGAAGCGGCTGTCCGAGCTCACGCGCGAGGAGCTGGCGCAGTTCTCCGACCGGCTCGACGACGACTACTACGAGGTGCTCGCGAACGGCTCCTGGCTCGAGTCCAAGGTGTCCGAGGGCGGCACCGCGTCCGCGCGCCTGCGCGAGCAGCTTGAGCGCGCCCGCGCGGTGCTGGCCGGAGTGGAGCCCTGACCGGTGGCGAAGCGCGAGGCCCGCATGATCTCCCTCGGGTACGGCAAGTTGGTGAAGGCCGACCGCGTCTACGCGCTCGTGCCGATCGAGTCGGGCGAGCGCGGCGACGGGCGCCGCACGTACGTGCACGTGGACGGCTTGAGCGAGCCGCTCGTCGCGTCACGCTCCGAGCGCGCGATCCTCGCCGACGTCGAGGCGGCCCTGACGGAGGCGGCCGGCGTCCCGCGGCGGCGGCGGCGGACGGCCGGCAAGGAACAGGAGAACCTCTTCTAGGCGCAACCTTCTCGGGGGGATACGATCGTCACCGTGGCGAGGTGTGAGATGCGTACGCGTGCGCCTCGCGGGGATGACCGGAGCGCCTACCTTCCGCTCACGCACCTGCCGTGGGCGTTGGCCCCGCCTCCGTACTTCTGTGTGAACTGCGCGTCCCCGAGCCGCTCGCGCTCCGCCTTGCAGGCCTTCGCCCGATTCTTCCCGGTCGAGGGTGGAGGCACCGGCTGCCAGCTCGGGTCGCTGCCGTCGAAGACCGGATGCGGTCCCGTGCCGTCGGCGGCCATGGCGAAGGACCGCGCCTGCTGATGCGGTTCCTGGCGCATGAACGCGATCTGCGACCCGTCCGGCGACCAGGCCGGCCGCTCGTCGCTCGCGTCGGCGTTGTTCGTCAGGTTCGTCTGGCCGCTGCCGTCGGCGTTCATGGAGAAGACCTCGTACGGCAGCCCGCGCACGCCGCTGTTGAAGGCGATCTTCGTGCCATCGGGCGACCATGACGGGAAGAAGCTGGCGATGCTGTCCACCTGCCCCTCGGTGATCTGGACCGGGTTCGTCCCCTCCGGATTCATCGTGTAGATCTCCGCGATCGGGGAGCCGGACGGTGCGTCGTAGAACGCGATCCTCGTGCCGTCCGGCGACCAGTCCGGGCCGGCCCCCGAGGGCCTGACCTGCGTCACCTCCGTGCCGTCCGAGTTCATCACGTAGATCCCGTCGAGCTGGAACGCGATCTTGGTGCCGTCCGGAGACCAGGCCGGATTGAAGCCCGCCACCCCGAGGCTGTGATCGCCGCTCCCGTCCGAGTTGACCACGCGGATGTCGTAGCCGCTCGGAGTCTCCCTGGCGTACACGAGCTGCCGGCCGTCCGCAGACCACTCCGGGCCCAGGTCGTGCAGCTTCACGTCACCGTGGAGAACGATTTTGTACGTGTTGTGCGTGAGCTGGGTCGCTCCGGAGCCGTCGGGATTCGCGGCGAAGATCCCGCAGTCGTCCACCGAGCTGCACACGTAGCTGTAGGCGATCTTTCCGTTCTGCCCCGGGAACGCGGCATCGGCAGGCATTGCGACTGCGGCCGACGCAGCGATGATCGCCGCGCACACTGCAATGGATGGTCTGGACACGTCGCGCTCCCCTCCCCAGAAGAGTCAACGGGCCGGATCGATGGGACGAGCCCGATCGAACCGCGGCCGAGGCACAAAGGTATCGTCCTCGCGGCCGCGTGTCCAACGCACGGGTGACGGGGAATCTGCGTCTATCCTGGCCCGGCCTTGCCGATCCAGACCACCACTTCGCGCCTGCCCCGGGACTTCTTCGCGCGCTCGGTCCACGACGTCGCGCGTGACCTGATCGGGTGCACGGTCGCCCACGGCGACACGGGGGGCGTGATCGTCGAGACCGAGAGCTATCACGCCGACGACCCCGCCTGCCACGCCTACGGCGGGCCGACCCCGCGCAGCAGCGTGCTGTTCGGGCCGTCGGCGCACGCCTACGTCTATCTCTCCTACGGGATCCACAGCCTGCTGAATTTCGTCGCGGAGCGGGAGGGGGAGGCGGCCGCGGTGCTGATCCGGGCCCTCGAGCCGGCGGAGGGAATCGAGGCTATGCGGGCGCGCCGCCGCGTCGAGCGCGTGGAGGACCTCTGCTCCGGCCCCGGCAAGCTGACCGAGGCGCTCGGCATCGGGCTCGACCTCAACGGCGTCCCGCTTGCCGGCGGTCCGGTCGAGGTGCGCGGACGCGGGGGTGGCTGGGAGGATCCCGCGATCGTGACCGGCCCCCGGATCGGGATCAGCAGGGCCACGGAGCACCCCTGGCGCTTCTCCGCTGCCGGTAGCCGCTTCGTGTCAAGACCGTGGCCGCGCGCTTAATCGCCGCCGCCGGGGACTTCCCCTATCAAAAGGGGGAAGCGATGAAGGAAGGACGCAGGGCGCCGGCATTCGGGCTGCCCGACGTGAACGGGGACATCGTGCGGCTGTCGGACTTCGCCGGGGATACGGTGGTGCTCTACTTCTTCCCGAAGGCCGACACGCCTGGATGCACAGCGCAGGCACGCGGCATCAGGGAGCGCTGGTCGGACTACGAGGCGGCCGGCGCGGTCGTGATCGGCATCTCGCGCGACGACCCCGAGCAGCTGTACCGGTTCGGCCACAAGCATGACCTGCCGATCACGTTCCTCTCCGACGCCGACCACAAGGTCGCCGAGAAGTACGGTGTCTGGGTCGAGAGGTCGATGTACGGCCGGCGCTACTGGGGCGTCCAGCGCGCGACGTTCATCATCGGCCCGAACGGAAAGATCGCGAAAGCGTTCCCAAAGATCTCACCCAAGAAACACGACGACCTCGTGCTCGAGGCGCTCGGCGAGTCGACCGCGTAGGGATCAGGAGACAGGGTCGAAGGGCGGCGCATAGATCACCTCGCCGCGAACCTGTGGGTCGTGGGCGGGAAGGGGCAAGGCCATCCAAGCCTCCGGGGGAACCGGGAAGGGCGGCGAGATGCCTGCGCGCCGCCGGCTCGAACCCGAACCGCGGGTAGTACTCCGGATGGCCCACCACGACCACGAGCGGAAAGTCGGTCGCAGCGGCTCGCCGCAGGCCCTCTCGGACCAGCGCGCTCGCGACCCCGGTTCGCTGGCGGCTCGGGATCACGGCCATCGGCGCCAGCGCGAGCACGGCGAACCCGCTGTCCAATGCGGCCGCGTCAGGAGCGCGTGCCCGATGAGCCGGTCGTCCTCGAACGCGACCAGCGACAGCTCGGGCAGCCAGGCGTCCGAGTGGCGCAGCGCATCGACGAGGTCGGCCTCGCCCGGTCCCTCGAAGGCCTGCAGGTTGACAGCGCGGATCGCGGCAGCATCGCCGTCGTGTTCCGCGCGGATTGCGACCGGCGCGGAGACTACGGCTCGCCGCCGCCCGCGCCGCCCGCGGCACCGCCCGTTCCGTCGCCTGGGGC
>JBOGZM010000082.1:0-10097 GCA_050697255.1 Solirubrobacterales bacterium | reverse complement strand
GATCTGGAGGAGGCGCTCGCCGAGCTGCGGCGCCTGATTCGTGAGACCGACCGCCGCATCCGTGACAGCTTCGAGGAGACGTTCGAGGCCGCTCGTCGCAACTTCGAAGAGGTGATCGAGCGACTGTTCCCCGGCGGCTCAGGACGCCTGCGGCGCGTGAGCGTGCCCCGCCCGCGCGCGGTGCTGGGCGGGGAGGACGGAGACGAACCTGCCGGCGAGGCGGCCTTCGGCACTCAGGCCGCCGCCGAGCAGGCATCGCGCCCCTCGGCGGCTTCGCCTCCCCCGCCCGCGGACGGCCAGTCATTCGACTTCGAGGCCCCCGGCGTGGAGATCGAGGTCACACCTGCCGGGAAGACCACCAAGCGCCTGTCGCTGCTCTCCGGCGGGGAGAAGTCGCTCGTCGCGCTCGCCTTCATGTTCGCGGTCTTTCTGGCGCGGCCGTGTCCCTTCTACATCCTCGACGAGGTCGAGGCGGCGCTGGACGACACCAACATCGACCGCTTCCTGTCGCTCGTGCGCGCCTATGCCGACCGCGCCCAGTTCATCGTGATCACCCACCAGCGCCGCACGATGGAGGCCGCGGACGTGCTGTACGGCGTGAGCATGGGCGGCGACGGGGTGTCGAGGGTGGTGTCCCGCCGTCTCGAGGCGGAGCCCGAGTCCGCCAGCGAGGCCACGGCCGCGTAGCCTCCCTGGGTGGGGCGGATTGCACTCCCGGGCCGTGAAAGACATGATTCACTGACATGGACGAGCGCCCACGCCTGCTGCTGGTCCCGCAGCTCACCGAGCTCGAGTGGCTGATCCGGCCCATGCTGGAGGAGTGGGCAGAGGTCGCGTGCTATGACGCCCCGGGCGTCGGCGACGAGCCGGCGGTGGAGGACTTCGGATCCGAGGCGGTCGCGCGGCGCGGCCTCGAGGAGGTCGAGCGGCGTGGCTGGGAGCGGTTCTTCGTGGTCGCGGACGAGTTCGGCGCGGCCGCGGCGACGCACGTCGCGCTCGCGGCGGGGGATGCGCTCGACGGGATCGCGCTCGGCCACGCGCGGCTCACGAACTCGCTGGGGGGCGACAGGCCGGCGGTCAACCACGAGGTTCACGACGCGTGCCTGTCGCTGATCCGCACCGACAACCGGACCTTCGTGCGGCAGCTGTTCAAGATGACCGGCGGCGAAGACGCTGCGGGCGGCTTCGGTGATGACCTGGTCGAGTGGTATCTGGAACGGGTTCCGATCGAGCTGGAGCTGCCGTTCTGGGAGACCCGCAACTTCGAGGGTGAGCGCATCGGTGAGCGCATGGCGCAGCTGAGCGCGCCGATGCTGCTCGCAAGCCACAGGGGCTGTCTGCTGTTCACGGACGAGGGCTTCAGGGACGCCGTGGCCGCGTTCCCGGAAGCGCGCACGATCACGTGCGCGGAGAAGCCGGGAACCAGCTCCGAGTTCGCGGAGGCGATGCGGCAGTTCTGTAGGCAGGTCGTAACCGCGTCGAGCTGATCGGCCCCTACAATCGCCCGCCATGGCGCGCACGTGGCAGGACGCCTTCATCACTCCCAACGGGAGCAGCGCAGCCGCGCCGGCGCAGGCCGAGGAGGAGCCGCGGCGCGGGGGCTTCCTCAAGCGGCTGCGGGAGAACCTCTCCAAGTCACGTGAAGCGCTCGGCGGCGAGCTGCGCGCGACCTTCAGCGGCCCGCTCGACGACCAGACGTGGGAGCGCCTCGAGGAGGTCCTGATCTACGCCGATGTCGGCGCGCGCACGACCGCGAAGGTCGTCGAGCGCCTCGAGCGGGAGGCGCAGGAGGGCGCGATCGGTGGCGGTGACGATCTCGAGCGACGCCTGCGCGAGTCGCTCGCCGAGCTGGCACGCGTGGGCGACGACCGCATCGACGTGTCCCATCAGCCCACGGTGCTGCTGACGGTGGGGGTGAACGGGACCGGCAAGACCACGACGATCGGGAAGATGGCATGGCACCTGCGAGAGGAGGCAGGGCTGTCAGTGATGATGGCCGCCGCCGACACGTACCGGGCAGCCGCGCAGGAGCAGCTCGGTGAGTGGGCACAGCGCGCCGGCAGCGACATCGTGAGCGCAAACCCGGGCTCCGATCCGGGCGCGGTCGTGTTCGACGCGATCGAGGCGGCGCGCGCCCGGGGTCACGACGTCGTGATCGCCGACACCGCCGGGCGCCTCCACACCCAGGTCCCGTTGATGGAGGAGCTGGCCAAGGTGCGGCGCGTGATCGAGAAGCAGCTGCCCGGCGCGCCGCACGAGACGCTCCTCACCGTGGACGCGACCACGGGTCAGAACGGGCTGCGCCAGGCCAAGCTCTTTCAGGAGACGGTGGACGTGACCGGCATCGTCCTGACGAAGCTGGACGGGACGGCGAAGGGCGGCATCGCGCTCGCGATCGCCGAGGAGATGGAGCTGCCGGTGAAGCTGATCGGGATCGGCGAGGGCCTCGAGGACCTGCGCCCGTTCGACCCCGACGACTTCGCGCGCGCCCTACTGGACGAATAGCTCCGGACCGGCTTTCTCCACGCTGAGGCGGGCGTGCCGCCCACAAACCCGATCGCGGGCCTGGCCGCGGGCGGCCCTACTCTAGACCGCGCACTCGCCCTCGCCGCGCACGACCTCGTACAGCGCCTTGCGGTCCCAGTCCATGAAGTGCGTGATGTGCTCGGGGCCGAACTCGACGGGCATCGAGAGGTCCTTCGCAAGCCCCTCGAACTCCTCCGTGCCGACCCTCTCGACGAAGGCGTTGAACTCCTCGCCGTCGGTGCGGTTGGCCTCGTAGTGACGCACCCAGCGCTCGACGGCGTCCGGCACGCGCTTGGCCGGGATGCGGGCCTTGAGGCGGTGGCCCATCACGACCTCGCCGCCCTCGTAGTTGCCGCCCAGGTGGGCGATGTAGGCGGGGAGCTGGCGGCCGCCGACCTTCATCGCGGCGCCGTAGAACCCGATGTTGGCGATGTGGTGCTGCGAGCACCCGTTCGGGCAGCCGCTCATCTTCACGTGGATCTTGCGGGTCAGCCCGTCGGTGACCTGCATCTGCTCCAGCCGCTCCTGCACCGCGGCGTTCAGGCCCATGGAGCTGGTGATGCCGAGCTTGCACGAGTCCGTCCCGGGGCAGCTCACGACGTCGGTGATCTGGTGCGCGCCCGAGCCGCCGAGGTCGAGCTCCTGCAGCCGGCTCCACACGTCGTACACGCTCTCGTCGCGGACCCAGCGCAGGAGGAAGTTCTGGTGCACGGTCGTGCGGGCGTAGCCGCCCGTGTGGTCGCGCATGATCGCGGCCAGCCCGCGGAACTGCTCGGGCGTCAGGTCGCCGCGCGTGACCTTCACCTCGACGGTGGAGAAGCCGTCCTGGCGCTGCGGGACGACGTTGGAGGCGACGAACTGGTCGAACTCGCGGTTGTCGCCGTTGGGGCTGCCGGGCTGGAGCGGCTTGGCCGGCGCGTTGGCCTGCTCGTCGTCGACGAACAGCAGCGCGTCGGGGGTGAAGTCGCGTTCGTTCACCCAGTCGCCCTCGAGCTCCTCCTCGACCATCCGCCGGAACTCGTCGATCCCGACCTTGTCGACCAGGAACTTGATCCGGGCGCGGGCGCGGTTGGCGCGCAGCCAGTCCTGGCGGTCGAAGATCCGCAGGACCGCCTCGGAGACCTTCAGGAACTCCCCGTCGTCCACGGATGCGAACTCCCAGAACGGGGCGCCCACGCGAGGCATGATCGACGTGCCGCCGCCCGACCGGATCTCGAAGCCCTTCACCTGCTTCCCGTCCACCTCGCGGATGCGCGGCAGGAAGCCGAGGTCGTGGATGTTGGTGATCGCGCGGTCCTCGTCCGTGGCCGTGAACGCGACCTTGAACTTGCGCGGCAGCAGCTGGCAGACCTCGTTGCGCACGAAGTAGCGCACGAACGCGCCCACGTAGGGGGTGGGGTCGAACAGCTCGCCCTCGCAGACGCCCGCCCAGGGGTCCCCCGTCACGTTGCGGACGGTGTTGCCGCACGCCTCGCGGCTCGACAAACCCGCCTTGCCGATCATCCGAATCGCCTCCGCCGCATCGGGCAGCGGGATGTGGTGGAACTGGAAGTTCTGGCGCGTGGTGATGTGGCCCTTGCGCAGGGGCGCGTACTGCTCGGCGAGGTCCGCGAACGCCTCCATCTGCTCCGGCGTGACGCCGCCGAACGGCAGCTTCACCCGGATCATCTGGACGGCCTCCTGGCGCTGACCGTAGACGCCCTGCTTGAGCCGGAAGCCGATGAACTGGTCCTCGGGCGTCTCGCCGGCCAGGAACTTGGCCGCCCCGGTGTCGAAATCGTCGAACTCCCGCTCGATGATCGGGATCACGTGACCCGGCACGTTCTCGTAGACCTCCGGGTTCTCGAGCGAGCCCTTGCGGCCCTTGGGCTTCGTCTCGACCGATGCTGGCTCCATGCGGCTCCTCCAAGGGGACTTGTAGGTCCGGCGAATATAGCAAAAAGGCGGGCGGAATTAGGGTATTTCGCGCGGGGGCGGGGCAGCGGCACGGCTACACTGGCGCGGATGCCCGAAAAGGCCAGCCTGCGAGACGAGATCATCCGCCTCGGGCCCTGGCACTTCGACATCGAGGTCGCGGACGGCCTCACCACCCGGGTGTCGCTGGAGGCGCCCCCCGGCACGTATCCCGAGTCCTTCGGGCCGGTCGGGATCCAGGACAACCGGGGTCAGTTCCGCCACCGCCTGCGGACGCTCTACCCCGAGGGCCTGCAGGGCCGTAGGCTGCTCGATTGCGCCTGCAACTCGGGCGCCTACCTGTTCTGGGCCCGCGAGCTCGGCGCCGGCGAGTGCTTCGGCTCCGACGTGCGAGAGCACTGGATCCGCCAGGCCCGCTTCCTGCAGGAGCACCGCCCCGAGGGCGACGGCATCCGGTTCGAGGTGATGGACGTCAACGACCTGCCGGAGCTGGACCTGGAGCCGTTCGACATCACGATCTTCGGCGGGCTCTTCTACCACCTCGCCGACCCGGTCAGGGGCCTGAAGATCGCCGCCGACCTGACCAAGGAGCTGCTGATCTTCGACACCGCCACGAAGTGGGGGCGGGACGAGGACAGCCTGGTGGTCGACCACGAGGGCACCGAGGCGCTGATGCTCGGGGTGCACGGGTTGAACTGGATCCCGACCGGGCCCGCCGTGGTCGACCGGGTCATGCGCTGGGCCGGGTTCACCGACACGCAGGTGATGCGCTGGATCCAGACGGGGCCGGACTCCGGGCGAGTGGGCATCCTGGCCTCGAAGCGGCCCGGGCTGCTGGACGTGCTGAGGGACGGGTAGACGATCGGGCCCTGTGGTTGCCTCGACGGTCGCGCGCACGGTCGGCTTCGTGCGGCTCGCGGTCCGGCCCGGCGCCGCAGGCCCCCCCGACGACACCGACGTGGCGATCTCGTTCCGGCTCACGAACGTGATGCGCCACGCGGACCTGTCCGAGTACACGGGCGAGCTGCGGACCGAGCTCGTCGTGGAGATCACCGACCACGAGGGCGCGGTCTCCTCCACGACGGAGGAGCTCCCGATCGCGTTCGCGGTCCCGTGTGCCGCCACGCCCAGCCTCCCGAACGAGAAGGCCCTGTGCGCGACGTCCACGACGCTCGACTCGATCGTCCCCGGAGCGGCCGCCGAGGGCGGCCGGGCGGTGTGGAAGATCGCCCGCGTGGCGGTGTACGACGGCGGACACGACGATCGTGCGAGCACCGGCGGCATCCTCCACGCGGTCCAGGGGATCTTCGTGCCGTAGGAGCGCATCGCGGCCCTATCCTTGTGGGCTCCGGTGTTCGACGCCCTCTCAGACAAGCTCCAGTCGGTCCTTTCCGACGTCCGCTCGCGCGGCAAGCTGGGCGAGGACGACGTCAACCGGGCGATGCGCGAGATCCGGCTCGCGCTGCTCGAGGCCGACGTCAACTTCAAGGTCGTGCGCTCTTTCACCGCCGCCGTCAAGGAGCGGGCGCTGGGGGGCGAGGTGATGGAGTCGCTCAACCCCGGCCAGCAGGTCGTGAAGATCGTGAGCGAGGAGCTGACCGCCCTGATGGGCCACTCGGCCCGCCGGATCACGTTCTCCCCGCAGGCCCCGACCGTGATCCTGATGGCGGGCCTGCAGGGCTCGGGCAAGACGACCGCGACCGCGAAGCTTGCGCGGCTGCTCCGCGAGGAGGAGCAGACGAGCGTCGCGCTGGCCGCCTGCGACGTGTACCGCCCCGCGGCGGTCGAGCAGCTCGTGAAGGTGGGCGCCCAGGCCGGCGCGACCGTCTACGAGCAGGGCACCGACCGCGACCCGCGCGACATCGCGGAGTGGGCGCTCGACCAGGCGCGCCGGGACGAGCACGACGTGCTGATCGTCGACACCTCCGGGCGGCTGCACGTGGACCAGGAGCTGATGCAGGAGCTGGCCGACATCAAGCAGCGCGTGCGCCCGCACAACGTGCTGCTGGTGGTCGACGCGATGACCGGCCAGGACGCGGTCAACGTGGCGGAGCAGTTCGCCGAGACGGCCCAGTTCGACGGCGTAGTGATGACGAAGCTCGACGGCGACGCCCGCGGTGGCGCCGCGCTGTCGATCAAGGCCGTCACCGGAAAGCCGATCCTGTACGCGTCCACGGGCGAGAAGCTGGCGGAGTTCGAGCCGTTCCATCCGGACCGCATGTCCTCGCGGATCCTCGGCATGGGCGACGTCCTGTCGTTCATCGAGAAGGCGGAGAAGACCGTCGACGTGGACCGCGCCGAACAGCTCGAGCGCAAGATCCGCAAGCAGGAGTTCGGCTTCGACGACTTCCTCGACCAGATGAAGCAGGTCCGGCGCATGGGCCCGATCGGGAACCTGATGGGGATGCTGCCCGGCTTCGGTCAGCTGAAGCAGCTCAAGAACGCCAAGGTGGACGAGCGCGAGCTGGACCGGATCGAGGCGATCGTGACCTCGATGACGCTCGAGGAGCGCCGCCGCCCCCAGATCATCAACGGGTCGCGGCGCAAGCGAATCGCCGCCGGGTCCGGTACCTCGGTGCAGGCGGTCAACCAGCTGATCAAGCAGTTCGCGCAGATGCAGAAGATGATGCGCTCGCTCCAGCAGGGGAAGATGCCCTCGATGGAGCAGCTGATGCGGGGCGGGCGTTAGCCGCGACGCTGCTGCCCTATCCTTCCCGGCGTCCCTGAACTAGCGAAAGGCATGACTTGGCGGTAAGGATCAGGCTCACCCGCGTGGGCGCCCGCAACAACCCGATCTGGAGGGTGGTGGCCGCGGACAAGCGCTCGCCGCGCGACGGGCGCTTCATCGAGGTGCTGGGCCACTACAACCCCCAGACCGATCCCTCGACGATCGAGATCGACGAGGAGAAGCTGCGCGGCTGGATCCAGAAGGGGGCGCAGCCGAGCGGCACGGTGAAGAAGCTCATGAAGGCGAAGGGGATCAGCGCCTGAAGGAACTGCTCGAGTTCCTCGCGCGGACCCTGGTGGACGAGCCCCACCGGGTCGAGGTTCACGAGTTCGAGGAGGACGACGAAACGATCGTCCTCGAGCTGTCGGTCGCGGAGGATGACCGCGGCAAGGTGATCGGGCGCCAGGGCCGCACGGCCAAGGCGCTGCGCGCCATCATGAAGGCCGATGGCACGAAAGAGGGCAAGCGGGTTCTGGTCGAGATCGTCGACTGAGCTGCTGCGGGTGGGCCGCGTCGGACGCCCGCACGGGACCGACGGCGGCTTCACGGTCACGGACCCGACCGAGCGGATCGAGCTGCTCGAGCCGGGCCGCTCGCTCGTCGTGGGAGGCCGCGAGATGACAGTCGCGGCTCGGCGGGGTACCGCCGAGCACCCGATCGTGGTGCTCGAGGGCGCGCACGACCGCGCTGGCGCCGAAGCGCTGCGAGGCGAGGTGATCGCCGTGCCGCGCGCCGCGCTGGGCGCTCTCGCGGAGGGCGAGTTCCTCGTCGACGACCTCGTGGGGTGTGAGGTGGTGGACGGAGAGCGGCCTGTGGGGCGCGTGCAGGACGTGCTGCTCCTGCCGTCCGCGGACACGCTGGAGGTCGAGCGTCCGGGGGAGGATCCGCTGCTCGTGCCGCTGGTTGGCGACGCGGTGCGGAGCGTCGACACTGCCGACCGCAGGATCGACGTCGACATGCGGTTCCTCGCGGACAGCGCGTGAACATCGACGTCTTCACCCTCTTCCCGGAGTGGTTCGACTGGTTCCTGCGCCAGCGCCACGTCGGGAACGCGTTCCGGCTCGGGCACGACCTGCGCCTGTTCAACTACCGCGACACGACCCCGCTGTCGCATGGCCAGGTCGACGACTCGCCGTACGGCGGAGGCGCCGGGATGGTGCTGCGGGTGGACGTGGTCGACGCCGCCCTGCGAGCGGTGTACGGCGAGCCCGGTCCGCCCCGGCCGCCCTCCGGGCGCGTGGTGGTGCTTGCGCCGTCGGGCCGCCAGTTCGACGACGCGATCGCGGAGGAGTTCGCCGCCCTCGACTCGCTGACGTTGCTCAGCGGCCGCTACGAGGGGATCGACGAGCGTGTTCGGGAGCAACTGGCCGAGGATGCGGTCTCCATCGGCCCGTACGTGCTCTCGGGCGGCGAGCCGGCCGCGATGGTGGTGGCCGACGCCGTCCTGCGCAAGCTGCCCGGCGCGCTCGGGGACGAGCACAGCGCGATCGAGGAGTCCTTCAGCGAGGCGCTCGAGGGAGGCGTCGAGTATCCGCATTACACGCGCCCCGCCTCGTACCGCGGCTGGGACGTGCCCGACGTCCTGCTCTCGGGCCATCACGCGCAGGTGGAGAGCTGGCGGCGGGCGCAAGCGCGCCGGCGCAGCTCGGGCTCGTAGCGGCCCGCCGGTCCCCGGCAGCGACCGCCCGGAAGCGGTCCTGCGCCGCTGTCGCATGCCGCAGCGGCGTGGGCGGGTTCCGCTAACATCAGCGCTCCGCCGAGTCGCCCGCAACGCCGCCCCCCAGGCGGCTTTTCTCGCTGATGACCAACGTGATCGAAACCCTCGAGCGCCGCCAGATGCGCCAGGTTCCCGACTTCCGCGTCGGCGACCGTGTGCGGGTCCACTTCCAGGTCGTGGAGGGAACCCGGCGGCGGACACAGGTCTTCGAGGGAGTCGTCCTGAAGGAGAAGGGCGGCGGGCCACAGCGCGCCTTCACCGTGCGGAAGCTGTCGTTCGGCGTGGGCGTGGAGCGGACGTTCCCCGTGCACTCCCCCAAGATCGAGCGCATCGAGGTCGTGGGCCGGGGCGAGGTCCGCCGCGCCAAGCTCTACTACCTGCGCGGCCGCGTCGGCCGCCGAGCGCGCCTCCGCGAGATGCGGGACTTCAGGCCCGAGAACGTGGGAATGGTTGGTTCGGACGCCGACGGAGCGGTGGAGGAAGCGCCCCCCGAGGCGCCGGAGGAGGTTCAGGCAGAGCCGGCCGCCGAGGCGCAGGCCGAGGCAGCCGCGCCGGAGGCCGACGCCGCAGCGGAGCCAGAGCCCGAACCGGAGCCCGAGCCGGCGGCCGAAGAGCCCGCAGCGGAGGAGCCCGCAGAGCAGCAGGCGCCCGCAGAGGGCGACAAGCAGGGCCAGTCGGCTTGACCGAGACCGCGCGGAGGCTGCGCGGCAGCGAGGGCCACAAGGGTCACAACTCGCTGCTCGAGCTGGTCGTCATCGTCGCCGTCGCGATCGGCCTGGCGCTCCTGATCCAGGCCTTCCTGGTCAAGCCCTACCGGATCCCGAGCGAATCCATGGAACCGACGCTGGACGTCGGGCAGCGCGTGCTCGTGAGCCGGGTGAACTACAAGTTCAGCGACCCGGATCGCGGCGACATCGTGGTCTTCCATCCCCCGCAGGGCGCGGAGAGCAACGCATGCGGGGTGGATCAGGCCGAGAACGAGCTCTGCCCGCGGCCGACGCCCGAGCGCGACGACGTGAACTTCATCAAGCGGATCGTCGCCGTGCCGGGGGACACCCTGGCCGTACGGGACGGGCATGCGATCGTGAACGGAAAGGTCCAGGACGGCGACGACGACGTCCGCCCCTGCGCGCCCGGAACCTGCAATTTCCCGAATCCGATCAAGATTCCGCCGGGGCACTTTTTTATGATGGGCGACAATCGTGGGGCGAG
>JBOGZM010000081.1:0-3821 GCA_050697255.1 Solirubrobacterales bacterium | reverse complement strand
TGTAGGCCGCGTCGTCGCTGGCGAGGAAAGCCGCGACTCCGCCCATCTCGTCCGCGGTGCCGGCCCGCGCGAGTGGGATGTGGCTCTCGACCTGCTCCTTCTTCACAGGGTCGTCGATCCAGGCGCGGTTGATCGGCGTCACGGTGGCGCCCGGGCCGATGCCGTTCACGCGGATTCCCTGTCCGGCGAACTCGAGCGCGAGGGTGCGGGTCAGGTTCTGCATTCCGCCCTTGCTGACCGAGTAGCCGAGATAGTCCGGCTTCGGAATCACCTGGTGGACGCTGGACACGTTGATGATCGCGCCCGGCGTGCCGGTCTCCAGAAAGCGCTTGATCGCCTCGCGGGCGCACAGGAACGCGCCGCGCAGGTTCACCGCAAGCACCTTCTCGAAGTCCTTCACGCTCAGCTCGTTCGACGGCTTGGAGATCTGGATGCCGGCGTTGTTCACCAGCACGTCGATGCTGCCGAGGCTGTCCACGGTCTCCTGCACCATGCGCACCACGTCCTCCTCCTTGGAGACGTCGCCCTGGACGAGCACGTCCTGCACGCCGTGCTGCTGCACCTCGTTGATGCAGGCGCGGACCTGCTGCTCGGTGTCGGCAGCCTCGTCCTCGGTCGTGAGGTAGTTGATCGCGACGTTCGACCCGTGCTCGGCGAAGCGCACGGCGATCGCCTGCCCGATCCCGGAGCTGCCCCCGGTCACGAGCACGTTCCTGCTCTTCAGTCCTCGCATGGTCTCCTCTCTCGGGGGAGGGCTGGTGCGACGGTCATTGTCCTCCTCGGTAGCGGTGACCGCTCAGTGCCCGCCGCGCCTGCGCGAATGAGGCTCGAGCCGGCCATGTAGGCAATACTCGGCGGCATGACAGCAGACCAGCGGACCGGCACGATCGAGCTGCCGGATGGCCGGACCCTCACCTACGCCGACCTCGGCGCCGCGCAGGGCGCGGCGGTGTTCGTGCTCGACGGGCCCGGCTCTCGTGGACTCGCTCGGGCGGCGAGCGCCGCGGCCGTCGCGGAGGGGATTCGCCTGGTCGCCCCCGACCGCCCAGGCTTCGGCGGCTCGACAGCGGAGCCGGGCCGCTCGATCACCTCCTTCGCGGACGATCTCGTGCGGCTCGCGGATGCTCTGGGATTGGAGACCTTCGGGGTGCTGGGCCAATCGGGCGGCACTCCCTACGCGCTCGCGAGCGCGGTGCAGATGCCGGGCCGCGTGCGCGCGGTCAGCCTGATGGGCGCGGTGGCGCCGCTCGGGGAGCCGGGCGCGCTCGAAGGCGTCAGGGGGCAGATGCGGACCAGCTTCAAGCTCGCCCGGCGGGCGCCCTGGGCGCTGCGGCTGATGCTGAGGCTGGCCGGGTCGCAGGCGCGACGCGACCCGGAGCGTTTTGCGATGCGAGCGGTGGGCGACCTTCCCGCCGCCGATCAGGCCGTCCTTGCAGCCCCGGAGATGCGCGACATCCACGTCCGGACGACCGCGGAGATCATGAGCGCGCCGGCCGAGATGGCGCGGGAGGTCGGCTTGCTGACCAGGCCGTGGGGCTTCGACCTCGCGGACGTGTACACCCCGGTCTCGCTGTGGGTGGGCGACCGGGACACGACCCACCCGCCCGCCATGAGTCGGCGTCTCGCCCGGCGTCTACCCGACGCGACGGTCCAGGTCGTGCCCGATGCGGCGACCTTCGGCCTCGCGCCTCACTATGCGGATGCGCTGCGCTTCTGCGCGGCGGCGCCCGTCCGGTGAGGCCTCAGCGCAGCTCTTCGGCCAGCAGGTCCATCAGAAGGGCGTCGCGCCAGCGGCCGTCCGGCGCGCGTTCGGCCCGGCGCACCGTCCCGACCGGTTTGAAGCCGACGCGCGCGTAGCTGCGAGTCGCGCGCTCGTTCTCCACCGCCGGGTCGATCGTGGCGCGGTGGTGCCCACGCTCGGCGAACAGATGGCGGAGGGCGGTGCGCAGTGCCTCGGCTCCCAGGCCGCGGCCGTGCAGCTCCGCGGAGAGGAAGATGTCCAGGCTCACATGGCGGTAGTCCGGCTCGAGCTCCTCCATCGCCTCCACCACGCCGGCGGGGGAGTCGTCCACCATGATCGTCCAGACGGTCAGGCGGTCGTCCGTCAACTCGTCATGCAGCGCCGCCTCGTCGTAGGTCCCCCACCACGCCGCCACGGCCGGGTCGTTGACGAGGCGCAGCAGCGCCGGCAGGTGGTCGCGCTCATACGGCCGCAGCCGCACCCCTTCTCCGGCCAGCTCCACCGTCACTCCAGCTTCATCGCACGGCCGACGATCTCCTTCATGATCTCGTTCGACCCGCCGTAGATACGTGACACGCGCGCGTCCGCGTAGGCGCGCGCGATCGGGTACTCGAGCATGTAGCCGTAGCCGCCGTGCAGCTGCAGGCAGCGGTCGACGACGCGGCCCTGAAGCTCTGTGCACCACCATTTCGCACCGGCCGCGTCCTCGGCGGTCAGCTCTCCCGCGTTCAGCGCCTCGACGCAGCGGTCGACGTAGGCCTGTCCCACGTCGACCTCGGTTCGCATCTCGGCGAGCTCGAACCGCGTGTTCTGGAACGAGCCGATCGGCGCTCCGAACGCCTTGCGGTCGCGGACGTACCCGACCGTCCACCGGAGCGCCGCCTCGGCGGCCGCCACCCCGGCGACCGCGATCGAGAGCCGCTCCTGGGGCAGGTTCGAGACCAGGTAGGCGAACCCCTCGCCCTCGTTGCCGAGCAGGTTCTCGGCCGGCACGCGCGCGTCGTCGAAGAACAGCTCCGCCGTGTCCTGCGCGTGGGTCCCGATCTTCTCCAGGTTGCGCCCGCGCTCGAAGCCGGGGGTGTCGCGCTCGACGACCAGCAGGCTGAGGCCGCGGTGGCGCTCCCCGCGGTCGGTGCGCACCGCCGTGATCACGAGGTCCGCGTTGATGCCGTTGGTGATGAAGGTCTTGGCGCCGTTGACCACGTACTCGCCGTTCTTGCGGACGGCGGTCGTCGCGATGCCGGCCAGGTCCGAGCCGGTGCCGGGCTCGGTCATGGCGATCGCGGCGATCAGCTCCCCGCTGACGAGCCCGGGCAGCCAGCGCCCCCGCTGCTCCCCGGTCGCGTAGCGCATGAAGTACGGCAGGCAGATGTCGCTGTGCACCGACATCCCGAGGTGGACGGAGCCGAGGCCCGCGCGCTGCGCCTCCTCGCTCAGCACCACGTTGAAGCGGAAGTCCTCGACGCCCGCGCCGCCGTGCTCCTCGGGCACGGCCATGCCGAGGAAGCCGTGCTCGCCGGCCTTTGCGAACACCTCCCGCGGGACGAGGCGCTCGCGCTCCCACCACTCGTAGTGGGGAGCGACCTCACGCTCGAGGAACGTGCGCCAGCTCGCGCGGAAGTCCTGGTGCTCGTCGTCGAAGAGGGTGCGGCGCATCGCCGCAGCAGACTACTTCCCAGTGGACGGTGAAACGCCGCGGCCCGCGGCGGGATGTGTGAGCATGGTGAGGCCGCACGAGCGCTACCGACACAACCCAAGCCGCAGTGCAAGACTCCTCGTCCCTGTCCGCCTTCCGCCAGATCGCCGACTACGGCATGCTCGCCGACTGCCATTCGGCGGCCCACGTCGACGTGAACGGGGCGATCGACTGGCTCTGCCTCCCGCACTACGACAGCTCCGCGCTGTTCTCCCGGATCCTCGACCCCGACGCGGGTCACTGGTCGCTCCGCCCGGCGGAGCCGTTCACGAGCACGTGCCGCTACCTGCCGGGCACACTTGTGCTCGAGACCACCTTCACGACCGACTCCGGCGTCGTGCGGCTCACGGACGCGATGAGCTCTCGCCGCGCCCCGAGTACGGG
>JBOGZM010000080.1:0-10154 GCA_050697255.1 Solirubrobacterales bacterium | reverse complement strand
CGACCCTCCGCCGCGGCCCCGGACCCACGCGCTGTTCCGCCGGCGCGCGTCCCCGCGGCGCTCGAGGCGCTGCCGCTCGTACCGCCGTCTTCCTTCGCTCCGCCGCCGTGGCCGGACCCCGAAGTCTCACCACCGGACCCGCCCCCGAGCCCACCGGGAAGGGGCACCGCCCCGCCGGACGCCTTCGTCGCCACCCCCGCCCCGCCGGCTGCGAGGGCCGCCGCGACCACCACCGCGGTTACCTTGCCCGCCAGCGAGGCTCCCTGCTCGGCTGCCGGGCCCATCGAGCTGAACAAGCCCGCTCCATCCTCCATCCGGCGCCGCAGGAAGGCGGGCAACGGCAGCAGCCCGGCGACTCGCCGCACGGCACCGCCACGCTCGCGGGCGGCTGCCAGCGCGAGCTCGTCGAGCCCGATCGCGACGGCGGTGCGGCGGCAGGCGGTGCAGTCACGCAGATGGATGGTGAGTCGCCGTCGTTCGCGGATACCGGTGCGGCGCCCATCGGCGGCCGCCTCCATCGCGACGCGCATGCGCACACACCGCGCGCCGGTGTCGATCTCATCGAAACCGTCGCGCAGCGTGCGCCGCGCGCGAAACAGCAGGCTCTCGACCGCTCCCCGGGACAGCCCCATGCGCGACCCGATGCGGTCGTAGGAGAGCCCCTCGAGCTCACGCATCACGAGGATCTGGTGCTGCGACCTGGGGAGGTCGCCGAAGGCCATCTGCAGCGACTCCAGCTCCTTCCTGCGGGCGACCTCGGCATCCGTTCCAGAAACCGACTGCGAGATGCGCCCCTCCTCCTGCGGGCTGAAGTCGTCCGAGTCGATCGACACCTCGTTGCCTCGGCGCGCGCGCCGCAGATGGTCGATGCAGGCGTTCTTGGCGATCTCGTACATCCACGGCCGGAAGGAGATCTCCTGGTCGGAGGAGCGCAGCCCCCGGAGGGCAGACATGAACGCCTCCTGGGTGATGTCCTCCGCCCGCGCGTGGTCGGACACCATCCCGCGCACGTAGGCCACGATGCGCGGGCGATAGCGCCGGAAGAGCGCCTCGAACGCCTCCTCACTGCCGTCGCGCACCGCTTCGACGAGCTGATCGTCCGCCGCCCCGGTGGCGGTTGCGGCCAACAGCGGCTTCACCGTGGTCCAAACCTCCTCAAAAACACTGATCGAAGCCGCGCCTCCGCGCGGCACCCTTCCTTCGTATACCCAACGAAAAACTTAGTACTCCATCCCGATGTTCGCAGCAGAACGATCGTCCGGTGCAGACTTGACACGTCCGTGCAACTCGGTATAAGGATTGGGTCATCCACATCCGGCTCGATATCCCGACAAGCAGCCCGCGACCAGAGGGGAGAAGGCTTTGGCAAACCACCTGACGCCGACCGAGCTGGCAAGGGAGGCGGGCATGGACCGCCGCGAGGTCATCTCGAAGTGCATGGAGATGGGCGTACCGATCTTCCAGGGCAGGATCGACAAGACGCTCTTCCTTGCCTCTCTGAAAGAAAACCAGGGCCAGCAACCGCAGGTAGCCAAGGCGTAGCACCCCGGCCCGCAGGCGTCCGCCCCCCCTGCGGCGGCGGAGCGTACGGCATCTCCCGTCCGTCCCGGCCGGCCCGGTCGGCCGTCCGGCCCCAGCCGGGCGTGCCCAGCCGGGCGTGATGGGTCCCTTGGGTACAATCGGGCCGTCTTTTCCAGCCGGGATGAGGGTCTCGGGCTGACCACACGAGGTGAGGAGGCAGGACCGATGCAGGCTCAGACGGCCACCACTCCGAGCGAGGCCGCAACCGGCTCGAAGACACTCGCGGACCTGCTGCCACTGGCCGTCGAGAAGCACGGCGACCTCGCTGCCCAGCGCCACAAGGACCAGACCAAGGGCGAGTGGGTGGACGTGTCCTATAGGGACCTGGGCGCGATCGTGAAGGAGATCTCCCTCGGCCTTCAGTCGCTCGGCATCGAGCGCGGCGACAAGATCGGGATCCTCTCCAACACCCGCCCCGAGTGGACCTACTCGGACTTCGCGATCCTCACCGCCGCCGGCACCGTGGTGCCGATCTACCAGACCAATTCGCCGGAGGAGTGCCACTACGTGCTGGACCACTCCGAGGCGCGCGCCGTGATCGTGGAGGACGCCGAGCAGCTGGAGAAGATCCGCAAGATCCGGGACGATCTGCCCCGCCTCGAGCACGTGATCTCGATGGAGAAGCTGGACGGCGACGACGTGATCAGCTTCGACGAGCTGCGCGAGCGAGGTCGTGAGGGGTCCGACGAGGACTACCAGAGCAGGATCGCCTCGGTGGAGGGCTCGGATGTCGCCACGTACATCTACACCTCGGGCACGACCGGCCCCCCGAAGGGCTGCATCATCGACCACCAGAACTGGCGCGACATGCTGGACATGGTCGAGACCCAGAACGTGCTCATGGAGCAGGAGGTCGCCTACCTCTTCCTGCCGCTGGCGCACGCGTTCGCGCGGCTGATCCAACTGGGCTCGATCGACGTCGGCGCCACCATCGTCTACTGGGAGCGCGACCCGGCGAAGATCATCCCCAACCTGATGGAGGTGAAGCCGACCTACTTCCCCTCCGTGCCGCGCATGTTCGAGAAGATCTACGCGATGGCCGTCTCGGCCGCGCCCGACAAGGAACAGCTCGAGCAGGCCATCAAGCTGGGCACGAAGGTGCGCCAGATGCAGGAGCGCGGCGAGGAGGTCCCCGCCGAGCTGCAGGCGGCGTTCGACCAGGCCGACCAGGCGCTGTTCCAGAACGTCCGGAACCTCTTCGGAGGGCGGATCAAGCAGGCGGTCACCGGCGCCGCCCCGATCGCCCAGGAGATACTCGAGTTCTTCTACGCGTGCGGCGTGCTGGTGCTCGAGGGCTGGGGAATGACGGAGACGTCGACCGCGGCGACCTGCAACACGGCCGAGGCCTACCGCTTCGGGTCGGTCGGCAGGCCCTTCCCCGGCGTGGAGGTGAAGATCGCCGACGACGGAGAGATCCTCGCGCGCGGCGCGAACATCTTCCGCGGCTACTACAAGAACCAGGAAGCCACGAAGGACACGATCGTCGACGGGTGGCTCCACACCGGCGACATCGGCCGCATCGACGAGGACGGCTTCCTCTACATCACCGGCCGCAAGAAGGACATCATCATCACGGCGGGCGGCAAGAACATTACGCCGGCCAATCTGGAGAACGGCCTGAAGCAGAACCAGTTCATCTCACAGGCCGTCGTGCACGGTGACCGGCGCCCCTACCTGACCGCCCTGATCACGCTCGACCCCGAGTCGATCGTGCCGTGGGCGCAGCAGCAGGGCATCGAGGACACCGACCCGGCGTCGCTGGCGCAGAACGACAAGGTGCGAGCGCTGGTGCAGGAGGCCGTCGATGGCGTCAACTCGAAGGTTGCGCGGGTGGAGGAGATCAAGAAGTTCACGATCCTCCCCCACGACCTCTCGCAGGAGACCGGCGAGCTGACGCCCACGCTGAAGGTGAAGCGGAACGTCGTGTACGACAAGTACGCCGGCGAGCTCGACGCGCTTTACGGGTAGAACTCAGTCAGCCATTTACGGATCGGAGTCCGCCGGCGGGGTCGTCGAGTCGCGCCCCGGGGTGGTCGCGCCGCCCGGCTGCTGCTGGTCGGAGACGATCCGGCATTCGTAGCCCTCCTTCCCGGGAGCCTCCCGGCAGGACACCGACTCGGCGTTCCAGAGCTCCTCGTAGCGCTGCTCCACCCGGTCGATGCGCTTCTCGGCCTCAGACCGGTCGTCCCCGCATCCGGCCGCGGCCACGGCCGCCCCGACAAGGGCCGCCAGCAAGAGCCGCCGGGCGCCAACTGGTTGATTCCCTATCAATGACCGCCGCCGACGTGCCGGCCAGGCTCATCGATCTCGGCGATGACCGCGTGGCCCGCGAAAGTACGGTCGGCACAACCGGCGCCTCAATTCGCCCCCGTCGCGGGCCGGGAGCTGTGAAGTGGGCGGGGCAGGATGCCCGCCATACGACGAGCGCAATTTGGAATCAATCGTCTAGCTGCCACTCTGGCGCAGCAGCGCTCCCGTCGTCTGCTCGAAGATGCGGCGCCAGGCCGTCGTGCGCTCGCGCTGCTCGTCGGCCTGCCTGAGGATCTTGGTCACCCGCCGCGCCGAGATCTCGATGCCGTGCTTCTCGCAGATCTGCTTGTAGTGCCGGTAGTCCTGCGCCAGGCGCAGCGTCACGGACTCGAAGCCGTGGCGGGCGATCTCGATCCGGGACGAGTAGTTCATGATGCTGGTCCCGAACATCAGCTCGTCGTTCGGGTCGGGCTCGATCAGGATGATGTCGACACCCGGGTAGCGCTCCCGCCACTGCTTCACGTGCTCGTGCAGGCGCGCGTGTGCGAGCAGCTTGAAAGCCTGGTAGCCGACCTGTGGATAGCCCATGTCGGAGACGCGCCGCACCCGGCTGCCGAAGATCGTCGGGATCCGCTTCTGGAAGTCGTTCACGTAGGGCACCAGCGGGTTCACGACGACGATGAACTTCGCGCCCCGCTCGACGGCGATGTCGACGTTCGTGGTCGACCTGATGCCGCCGTCGATCAGCTGGCGGCCGCGCACATCCACCGGCCGGTAGACCATCGGCAGGGCGGTCGAGGCAGAGGCCGCCTTGGAGATCGGCACGTCGTCCCAGCCGGGCGAACCGAACACGACCCGCTCGCAGGTGTCGAGGTCGGTCGCGACGAGGTACAGCTCCGCCTCGAGCAGCCGGAAGTCGTCCGTGCGGTCGCTCTCGTAGAACACCTCCCGGATGTAGTTCTCGATGCCCGCCCCGGTGTAGAGGCCGGAAGGGAGCGCCTCCGCGAGGCCGGTGAACACGTCCATCAGGGACACCTCGCGCCAGCGGCCGGCGAGGCTGCGCGCCAGCCCCGCGAGGCGCAGCGGCATCAGCAGGGCGCGCGAGACGAAGTCGGCGTAGTTGGGGCGCAGCAGCGCGCCCAGGTCCACGTCGCGGAACGGCGTCGGCACCTGGCGGTTGACGACCCGCGACATCTCCTCAGGCGTGACTCCCGCGGCGAGCAGGCTGGCGACGAACGACCCGGCGCTGGTCCCAACGTAGATGTCGAACTCGTTGACGGTCCGGTTGACGCTCAGCAGGTCGAGGGCCCGCAGCGCCCCGATCTCGTACACGCCGCCCGTGAACCCGCCGCCGCCGAGCACGAGCGCGGTCTTGGACCGCCCGCCCCGACGCCGCTGCGCCTTCTGGCTCGTGCTGCGCTTCGGGCCCGTGCTCCCCGGCGGAATACCCTCGAATTCGACGACGTCGCCCATGGTGAAGGGCTTTTATACCAGGGAGCTGCGGGATCGCCCGCAGGCTCGTCCGGCGCCTCTATGAACCGGCCGGTCAGTAAGTGGACCGGTCTTCATACCGGCGCTACGCTTCGCTCGACACCGCCCGGCGATGCCGCCGGACTCCGACTGGAGGGCAGATTGACCACGCTCAGCTCGCGCATAGAACTCGCTGACTTCTTCAACGAGGCCGCCGACCCTGCCCTGCTCGAGTCCGCTGACCGCGGGCTGACGGAGCTGCTCGACTACCGGCAGCTCTACGAGCTGTGGGAGCGGCAGCAGTGGCGCACGCAGGAACTCGACTTCTCGCAGGACCGCGAGGACTGGCACGGGTTCCCCGAGGACGAGCGGTTCCAGCGGATGTACGGGCTGTCGTCCTTCTTCATCGGGGAGCAGAAGGTGACCGACGAGCTGGGGCCGATGCTGCGCGCAGCGCCGACGGAGGACATGCGTGTGTTCCTCTCGACCCAGATCGCGGACGAGGCCCGGCACGTGCGCTTCTTCGACCGCTTCTACGCAGAGGTGGGAGTGCTGGAGTCCGCCACCCTGGCCGAGCGCCTGGACGAGACTTCGGCGCACCTGAACCCGGCGTTCAACACGCTGTTCGACGAGATGCTGGGCTCGCGGGTGCGCAGGCTGGCCGCCGAACCAACCGACCTCGAGGCGCTGATCGAGGCGATCACCCTGTACCACATGGTGATCGAGGGCATGCTCGCGCTCACCGGCCAGCTCTTCATCATCGACTTCAACGAGCGCGAGGGCACGCTGCCGGGCTTCGTGGAGGGCTTCAATCTCGTCGCCCGTGACGAGCACCGCCACGTCGCCTTCGGGGCGCGTTTCCTGCGTGACGTGGTGTCCGAGGACCCTGAGCACAAGAAGGTGATCCAGCGCACGCTCGAGGAGGCGCTGCCGGTCACGGACCAGGTCCTGAGCCCGCCCTGGGTGGAGGATCCCAGCAACTACGAGTTCTTCGGGGTCGACATCAACGAGACGCGCGATTTTGCGGCCCAGGCGCTCACCAGGAGATTGAAGGTCATCGGGCTGGTACCGGCTAGCGCTTAGCGCTTGCCCTCCGGGGGAGGGGCCCCTCCAAAGCCATTTGGGGAGCTTTTCCGGGACCCCTCCCCCTGCGGGCGTTCGTCACCGCTCCGCCTTCCCCGCGTTTTTGAAAGTAATTCGTGCTCGAAGTGTCGCGGGCGGGATGGGGCGTTCCTACGATGGTGGTGCCTCTTCAGGGACGGAGGGGCCTCGAAGGTTCGCAGCCGCCGTCAGCAAGGAAGCCGACAAGCGATTGGCAGGCGTCAGCCTGCTCGTACGAGGGCGCCACGGTCTGTACGTGAGCGCGCTCGCTGCCCTGCTCTCCAGCAGGGGCGCGCGCGTCTGGGAGTCGGGCGAGGCAGAGCAGATGCCTCTGCGGCTCCCGCGCGGAGTCGAGATCATCGTGCTCGAGTCGCCACTGCCGTCGGAGCTGCGTGAGATGGCGGCCACCGGCGTCCCGGTGATAGTGCTCGCGGAGCGCGCGGAGCCGGCGGATGCGCTGACCGCGGCCCAGCTGGGCGCGCGTGCCCTTCTGACGAAGAACTGCTCCCTTGCCGAGCTGGTCGTTGCTATAAGAGGCATCTCCGGCGGTGCGCCGGCCGCGCCCGTTGCGCGGCTCACCGCCCGCCAGCGCCAGGTGCTCGAGCTGATCGTGGAGGGCCTCGACAACTCGCAGATCGCGGCCCGCATCGGGGTATCGGAGCGAACCGTGCGCGCACACGTCTCAGCGGTGCTCGAGCGCCTCGGGGTCGCGAACCGCACCCAGGCCGCCGTCGCGGCGATCCAGCGCGGCTGGCTGGCGGTGCTCACGGTGCTGCTGGTGATGCTGCTCGTGATTCCCGCAGCAGCGCCGGCGGCCGGCACGCCGGCCGGGCTGCGGGCCGCGCTCGCTCACCAGATGCGGGCGGCAGGCGGCGGGTCCGGGGCCTGGGTCGACGACGGCTCCGGAGCAGCGGTGTTCGACTGGAAGGCCGGCACCAGGCGCATTCCTGCGTCGGTGCAGAAGCTGGTCACGACAGCCGCCGCGCTCGATCGCCTGGGGCAGGAGGCGCGCTTCGAGACGGCGGTGCTCGCCGACGGCACGGTGAGCGAGGGGGTGCTGGCAGGAGACCTCTACCTGCGGGGCACCGGCGACCCCAGCTTCGGCACGGCCGCGCTGCGCCGGCTTGCGGATAGGGTCGCCGAGACGGGCCTGGAGGAGGTCGACGGTCGCGTCTACGGCGACGAGAGCTTCTTCGATCGCCGCCGCGGCGGTCCCGCCAGCGGCTTTCGCATCTCGCCGTACGTCGGCCCCCTGTCGGCGCTGGCATTCAACCGCGGCTCGCTGCTGCCGCTGGCGCGGGGCTGGCAGCGCGACCCACCGGAGTTCGCCGCCGAGCGCATGCGGGTCACGCTGCGCCGAGAGCAGGTCGACGTGGAGCGACGCGGGCGGGCGGGCCGCGCCCCGGCCGATGCGACGACGCTGGCGACCGGGGAGTCGGCCCCGCTCGCGGCGCTGGTGCGGCACACGAACCACGTGTCGGACAACTACTACGCCGAGCTGCTGCTGAAGGGGCTCGGCGCGCGTTCGGGCAGCGCCGGTTCGACCGCGGCCGGCGGCCGTGTCGCCTCCCGCTTCGCCCGCGAGCTGCGCTTCCGGGCCCGGATCGCCGACGGTTCCGGCCTCTCCCGCGCGAACTCGATCGCTCCGCGCGACGTCGGGCGGCTGCTGGTCGAGGCCCAGGACGAGCCCTGGTTCGACTCGTTCTACCGCTCGCTGCCGCTGGCCGGGCGGTCCGGCACCGTCCGCAAGCGGATGCGGGGGACGGCCGCCGCCGGCCGCTGCCGAGCCAAGACCGGCACGCTCTCAGGCGTCAGCGCGCTGGCCGGCTACTGCAAGACCCGCAGCGGCAGACGTGCCGCCTTCGCGGTCCTCATGAACCGGGTGAACGTGTGGACGGCGCGCCGGGCCCAGGACCGGATCGCCGCGACGCTCGCGAGCTACACGGGGTAGTTCCCTTAGCAGCCGAGCAGGTCCCGCAGCCCGGCCTCGTCGATGACAGGCCGTCCCAGCTTCTGCGCGCGGTCGATCTTTGACCCGGGATCGGCGCCGGCGACGACGTAGTCGGTCCTGCCGGACACGGACCCGGTCACCTTGCCGCCGAGCCGGGTGATGCGCTCCGTTGCCTCGTCCCGGGTCATCTCCTCGAGGGTCCCCGTGAGCACGAACGTCTTGCCGGTCAGCGGGCGGTCGCCGTCCTCCCCCGGACCCGCGCCCTCCTCCTCCATGTTGAGCCCGGCGGCGCGCAGCTCCTCGATCAGCTGGCGGTTGCGGTCCTCCTGGAGGGTGTCGTGCACGATGCCGGCGAGAATCGGCCCCATCCCCTCGACCTCCTCCAGCTCTTCCTTCGCAGCGGCGAGCAGGCGGTCGATCGACCGGAAGCGATCCGCCAGCAGGCGGGCGTTCACCGCTCCGATGCCGGGGATGCCGAGCGCGTACAGCACGCGGTGGAAGGGCTGGCGCTTCGAACCCTCGATCGACGCCACCAGGTTCTCGGCCGACCTGCGCTGGAAACCCTCCAGCTCCTCCAGCCGCTCGACGGTGAGGAGGTAGAGGTCCGGCAGCGCTCGCACGAGGCCCTCGTCGTAGAAGCGGTAGACGAGCTTCTCCCCATATCCCTCGATGTCCATGGCGCCGCGTGACACGAAGTGCTTCAGCGCCTGGAGGATCTGGCCGGGACAGTCCTTGCGGTTGGGGCAACGGGTCCAGACCTCGCCCTCCGGCTTGACGGTCGGCGTGCCGCATTGCGGGCACGTCGCGGGGGGGACGTAGGGCCGCTCCTTTCCGGTCCGCCGCTGGGTGACCGGCGAGACCACCTGGGGGATCACGTCCCCCGCTCGCATGATGACCACCTGGTCCCCCTCGCGGATGTCCTTGCGCGCGATGTCCTCCTCGTTGTGGAGCGTGGCCTTGCTGACCGTCACGCCGCCTACCACCACCGGCTCCAGCTTGGCGAACGGCACCAGATGCCCCGTGCGCCCCACGTTGACCCCGATCGTGTGCAGCTTGGTGACCGCGGTCGTGGGCGAGAACTTGAACGCGATCGCCCAGCGCGGCTCGCGCCCCACGACTCCGAGCTCGCGCTGCATGGCGAAGTCGTTGACCTTCACCACCACGCCGTCGATCTCGAAGTCCAGGTGCTCGCGGCGCTCCTCCCAAGCGTGGCAGGCTTCGACGACCGATGCGAAGTCATGATGCAGTTCCACGTCGCGGTTGACCTTGAATCCCCGTGCTCGGAGCCATTCGAGCGACTCGAAGTGCGTCGCCAGATCCAGGCCCTCGCTGGCCCCGATCCCGTAGCACCAGATCGAGAGCGGCCGGGAAGCGGCCAGCTTGGGGTCGAGCTGCCGGATCGAGCCAGCCGCCGAATTACGTGGATTGGCGAACGTGTTCTCGCCCGCCGCCGCACGCTGCTCGTTGAGTCGCGCGAAGTCCGCCAGTGGTAGATAGACCTCGCCCCGTACCTCGAGCAGCGATGGCACGGGGCCGGCGTCCGGCGATAGGGAGAGGGGGATCGCCCGGATCGTCTTCAGGTTCTGCGTCACGTCCTCGCCGATCTCTCCGTCGCCCCGGGTCGCGCCGCGGGCCAGCATGCCGTCCTCGTACACCAGTGAGATCGCGAGGCCGTCCACCTTCGGCTCGGTGACGTACTCGATCGCGCGCTCCTCCAGGCCCCGCTTTGCGAGCAGGTTGCGGACCCGCTGCTCCCAGGCACGCAGCTCGCCCTCGTCGCGAGCATTGGCCAGGGAGAGCA
>JBOGZM010000079.1:0-3875 GCA_050697255.1 Solirubrobacterales bacterium | reverse complement strand
GCCCTGGAGCGCTCCGCCAAGCGCCTGAAGCTTTCACGGGAGGAGACGGTGCGGCGCCTGTCCCGCGCGGTCGAGTACCGCGACGAGGAGACCGGCGGCCACACCGAGCGGATGAGCGCCTACTGCGCGATGCTGGCCGGCAAGCTGGGACTTGACGTGGAGTCGATCCGCATCGCCAGCCCGATGCACGACGTGGGCAAGGTCGCGCTGCCGGACCACATCCTTCTGCGCCCCGGCGCGCTCACGGCCGAGGAGCGCCGGGAGATGGAGCGCCACACCTGGATCGGCCACCAGATCCTCTCCGGGTCAGGCAGTGCGCTGCTCGAGCTGGGGGCGACGATCGCGCTCACGCACCACGAGAAGTGGGACGGCAGCGGGTACCCGCGGCGGCTGGCGGCCAACGCGATTCCGCTCGAGGGTCAGGTGGCGGCGGTCGCGGACGTGTTCGACGCGCTGACCAGCGACCGGCCGTACCGGCAGGCCTTCTCGATCGAGAAGGCAGTGGAGACCATGCGGTCTGAGCGTGGCAGGCATTTCGACCCGCGGCTCGTGGACCTGTTCCTCGAGAACGGGGACGAGGTCACCGAGCTCCGCGAGCGCTACACGCCATCCCCCGCGGCGCGGCCGCCGGCGCCGAGCCCCGCCTAACCCCGGCGCTCCCTATCCCAGGCAGAGCTCGCCGGAGCGAGTGGCGCCGCCTGCCTCGTCGCCCGGCTGCTGCAACTCGAACCAGACCTCGGTGCCGCCTTCGAGCTCGACGCCCCAGCGGGCCGCGAGCCGGTCGACCATCATCAGGCCCCACCCGGAGCGCTCGCCGCCCTGCGGCCGCTCCGCCGCGACGAAGCCGGGCCCGCGGTCCCTGACGGCCACGCGCACAACGTCGCCGGAGGCCCACACGTCGAGGACCACCTCACCCGGATGCTCCGGCTGGGCGTGGATCACGCTGTTCGTGACCACCTCCGACACGAGCAGCCGGATGTCGTCCTTCACGTCGGGGTCGATAGGGCCGTTGAGCTCGTCGAGGGCGTGACGCGCCGCGCGGGGCGCGCCGCGGTCGGCCGTGAACGACCTCGAGAGCAGTCTCTGAAGGCGAAAGGGCTTTCGTCCCATGATGAGGGCCCGTGGCGGCCCACTGGATACCGCCGTCACGAGCAGCGGGTTGACGGTAACGCTCATAGGGTGCCCCTGCCGCAGGGGGCCAAACCTTTACGCAGGCAAATCGTGCTTGCTCAGCCGCGGCCCTTCACGGACGCCGACTGTTCCCCGTTCAGGTTCCCGAAGGCGTCGGTCACGTCTCCGGCGGCCACATATGCGCGCTCGCCGCGCCGCAGGGGCCGGCTGACGAAGAACCGGTCGCCGCGTCGCTGGGCCCGGATCCGCTCCTGGGTGCCGTCAGAGCGGGCCACTGTCAACCACGCCCTCTCGGGGCGCCCGGAGTCGGCCCATGGGCGAAACGAGCACCTGAAGCAGTACCACTCCAGAAGCGCAGGGTCGCCGGGCGCCTGCGGGTCGCGGAACGCCTGGCGCGCATCGTCGACGAAGCCCGTGGGGGAGGCGTAGCTGTCCGGATAGTCGATCGGGCCGATCTCGGCCTGGATCGTCGGGCCGCCCGAGCTGACGGTGAGCTTGCGCCGCGGCCCGACCGTGAAGCTGATCCGCCCGGCACGCTCGACCTTCAGGTCCTCGACCGTGATGCCGTCCCAGGGATCGACACGGAACGGCTCGGACTCGAGGTGGTAGGGCGCCGGCTGTCCACCCTCGCGCCGCAGGCCGTTGACCACGAAGCGGTAGATGCCGTCGGGAGTGGCACGCACCCCCTCGATCGTGTCGAAGTTGGCGGCGAAGGCCTCGAAGTGCGCCGTCCAGGCCCACTCGTGGCCGCCCTCGAGATAGCTCTGAGCGTTCTGACCCTCCGGGAACCGCAGGGTCACCGGGATCTCCCCGGACTGACCGGCGTAGGACGTCCACTCGCCCCCGGACAGGCGCTGCACCTCGACGCGCGGGTCGTCGGTGAAGTTGGAGCCACCGTTCCACGTGAAGAAGGCGGCCGCGAACCGCCCCACGTCGCCGGGCTGCTCGAGCGCGCATGCGGCGCCCCCGTCGTCGGGCAGCGAGGCCTCGTAGGCGCGCACGCTCGTCTCCCCGATCAGCCCCAGCTTGTCCGCGCGCTGGTCGTTGAGGGCGACGTCGGCGACGACCTTCTCCTGCCCCACCTCCGGTGCCGGCTGCGGGCCGCCGTTCAGATGCCCGCCCAGCGCGACCAGGCGCGAGGCCATGTAGTCGCTCGAGTGCGGGCCCCAGGCCGTCAGCGCCTTGCGGTAGTGGTCGCCGCGCTGGTACTCGCGGTAGGACGCGATGTAGCCGTTGTAGTCGTTCGCCATCGAGATCGGGACCGTCAGCCGGTATCCCAGCTCTGGCGGCAGCTCGTCGTGCGTGTAGTTTCCCTTGATCGCTTCCGGGTCGGTCGGCTCGGACTCCGCCCACAGCAGCCAGTCGAGGTCGTTCCAGCCCGCGGCGTCGTTGTTGACCTGCGCCTGCATGCGCAGGAACCGCTGCGAGGTGAGCGGCGGCAGGGTGGTGGAGGGGTTGCGCGGGTCCGGGCAGGTCCAGGTGCCGGCGTCGTCGCCGTCATAGGAGCAGCGTGAGGCCCAGTCGTAGCCGCGCCAGATGTTGCCCTGCTCGCGATCGGTGCGCGTCTTGATGTTGCGAGACTGGTCGAACCACTGCTCGCAGGAGCAGACCGTGAAGAGGATGTCGCCGAGCCGGAACGCCTGCAGGTGCACGCTCACGTCCTCCGCCAGCCCGGTGTAGGAGGGGGCGGAGTAGTTCTCCGGCAGGGGTATCCCGCGCGACTGGAAGTCGTCCGTCGAGAGGCCGGGGTCGATCGGCAGGCTGGGCGGGTCCGGCGGCTCGGGCAGGCCGAAGATGCTCGCGATGCTCTGGAGCACGCCCACGCCGCCCTGGCAGTCGGGAAGGCCCACGACGGGGAACTGCGGGTCGCCCTCGAACGCCTTGTCGGCGCGGCAGTTCGACACGCCGGGGTAGGGGTGCGACAGCGGCCCCGGGAACCAGCGGTCCTCCATCGCCACATCCAGCGAGTCGTCGAACGCCACGAACCGGTCGGGGCGCTCGGGTGTCCCGCGCTCGACGTCGCGCCACGTATCGGTGATCGCGTCGGCCATCAGGCGCGCGCCGTACTCGGCCTGCGCGTAGTCGCGATGGGTGAACTCGAGCCGCTCGTGGATCGAGTGGTAGCTGGAGCGCTCGGGCTCGGCCGTGCCGACGGCGTTCTGGGTGTACACGGTCAGCGCGCCCGTCTCGCGGTCGACCATGCGCTGAAGGGGGGCGACGTAATCCGCGCTGATCAGGTCGTTGCCCTCGAGGAACTCGGGATGGAGGCTGTAGTTGACGAGGTTCGCGAGCGGCTTCGGTTGCGCCGGGTCCGAGACGTCGTCGAAGCGCACCACGGTCAGGTCGTGGTCCGTGTCGTCGTGCGGATAGCCGGCCGGCGTCCCGTCGTCGGCGACCGCGGGGCCGAACGAGTGCCGGTGCGTCTTGTCGAACGTGCTCACCGAGGCGCCGACCCGGACCGGGCGCAGATCGGCTGCGGCCTGCTCCACGGCAGCCGCCATGCGCTTGGCGTAGTAGTCGAAGAACCGCACGTCGTAGACGTCCTGGAAGGCCCAGGCGCCCCACGAGGTCGACGAGTAGTAGGGGGAGGAGTGGTCGTGCGTGGATGCGATCGTGAGGTTTGCGCGCGTGATGCCGGAACCGCCCCGCTCGAGGAGCTGCGCGGTGCGGCGGTAGAGCAGGTCCTGCGGGATGTAGAGATCGTTCTTGACGAGCGCCACCCGGCGGCCGTCCGGGCCCTCGAC
>JBOGZM010000078.1:0-2460 GCA_050697255.1 Solirubrobacterales bacterium | reverse complement strand
GGTGGGGATGGGCGGCATCCAGGACGGCCGGCACGCGCTCGACTTCATCGCCCAGGGAGCGTCGTGCGTCGCCGTCGGGACGGAGAGCTTTCGCGACCCGAGGGCCGCCGCGCGGGTATGCGCGGAGCTCGCGGACGAGCTGCAACGTCGCTCGCTGCGTCGCGTGCAGGACGCGCGTGCAACCTCACGCGTCGCGCGCACTGGTTCCTAGATCCTGCCGAAATGCAGGCAAAATCGACATTCCTGAACGCTCGCGCCGCGCGCTGTCAGCGCGCAAACATGTTTGCGTTTGTTTGCGACAGTTTTTTTCGATGGGGCGCTTGCACGCCGCGGGGCCGTGCGTATAATCGCCGCCCATGCGCGCCGCCACCAAGTCTGCCTCCGCCGCTCCGGAACGCTCCTTGGCCCAGCGGATGGAGGCTCTCAACGAGGCCAACCGGATCAGGACGGAGAGGGCGCGGCTCAAGCGGAAGCTCAAGGACGGGGGGGCGAACATCGCCGTTTTGCTGCGCGACCCGCCGGACTACATCCTCACCGCGAAGGTGTCCGACATGCTGCTCGCGGTGCCCAAGTACGGCCACGTGAAGGTCAACAAGATCCTCGCGCAGTGCCGGATCTCACCGAGCAAGACGATCGGTGGGCTCTCCGAGCGCCAGCGGCGTGAGCTCATCGGCCATCTCATCAGGAGATAGCCGCGGCAGGCTGTTCGTGATCACCGGCCCCTCCGGGGTCGGGAAGGGCACGCTGATCAAGCGCCTGCGCGATGAGGTTCCGGGCATCGACCTGTCGGTGTCGGCGACCACGCGCCCGCCGCGGGAGGGCGAGCGGGACGGCGAGCACTATCACTTCATGGACCCCGGCGAGTTCGACCGCCGGGTCGCCGCCGGAGACTTCCTCGAGCACGCCGATTACGCCTCCCACCGCTACGGGACGCTGCGCTCCGAGGTCGAGCCGCGGCTGGCCCGGGGCGACAGCGTGGTGCTGGAGATAGAGGTCCAGGGGGCGCGCCAGGTCCGCGGGGCGATGCCCGACGCGGTCCTGGTGTTCATCGCGCCGCCCTCCCGGGAGGCGCTCCGCGAGCGCCTCGAGGGCCGGGGCACCGACAGCCCCGAGCAGATCGCGAGCCGCCTCGCGGTCGCGGACGAGGAGCTCGCGGCCCACGGCGAGTTCGCGCGCGAGATCGTCAACGACGACGTCGATCGGGCGGCCGCGGAGCTGGTTGCGCTCGTGCGCTCGACGCTGGACAAGGAAGCCGAGCCGGCCGGGTGAGCCGGTCGGTGGTCCAGTTTGGTGGCCTATGTGGACCCCCAAGCTGGACCAGGATCCGCTGCCCGAGCCGGCGCGCTCGATGCGCGGGGCTCCGGAGGCGCTCAGGGCCTCCTGTAGAATCGCCAGGTTGTCGCTCGCCGTCGCCCGATCCGGCCGCGGCCCCTCAGGCGAACACAGGAGAGCCTCTTGATCCACCCCCGGACCGACACCCTGCTCGAGCACGTCGACTCGCACTACGCGGCGGTCATCGTGGCGGCGAAGCGGGCCCGCCAGATCAACAACTACTACCACACGCTCGGCGAGGGGGTTTTCGAGGAGTTTCCGCCGCCGATGGTCGACACGCCCAGCAAGAACTACCTCACGATCGCACTCGAAGAGGTCGCGCAGGGCAAGATCAAATCGCGTTACCGTTAGGTAACGCAGAGGTAACGCAGGCGAGCGCCGAAGGCGCGAAGCACGAGACCGAAGGACGAGACTTAGGGGGCGGCGAAGCCGCCTCGTGTTCAGACCCGGAAGTCATGTTCAGACCCGGAAGTAACGAGACGCTGGAGTAGCGGGCAGTGGCAAGGATTCTCCTCGGGGCGAGTGGCGGCATCTCCGCCTACAAGGTGGTGGAGCTCGCGCGGCTCGCGACGAAGGCGGGCCATGCGGTCCGCGTGATCCAGACGCCCTCGGCGGAGCGGTTCATCGGCCGCGCGACCTTCGAGGGCATCACCGGGGCGCCCGTGCTGGTCGAGGAGTGGGAGCGCGACCCGGCGCGGGGCGCCTATCCGGGGGAGCAGGCGCCCGACCACGACCCGATCAGCCACCTCGAGCTGGCCGCGCGCTGTGACGCCTACTGCATCGCGCCGGCCACCGCGCACACCATCGCCAAGCTGGCGACCGGCCAGGCCGACAACCTGGTGACCGCCGCCTACCTGGCCTGCGCGAGCCCGGTGCTGGTGGCACCGGCGATGAACAACCACATGTACGAGCACCCGGCCACCCAGGCGAACCTGAACGTGCTCCGCGACCGCGGCGTGCACCTGCTCGATCCCGGCACGGGGCCGCTGGCGTCTCGCGGCGAGTGGGGGGTCGGCCGGCTCGCGGAGCCGGCCGCGCTCCTGGAGGCGAACGAGATGGTCGCCGGCGGCGCGCCGCGGCCGCTCGACGGCATGCGGGTGCTGGTCACCGCCGGCGGCACGCGCGAGC
>JBOGZM010000077.1:0-1646 GCA_050697255.1 Solirubrobacterales bacterium | reverse complement strand
GGCAGGGACGTGGCGGGAAGGCGTAGGGCACGGCCCTCCTCGAACCACCGCTCAAGCATCGACACGACCTTTTTCCAGTGCCAGAGTGGGTCGAACGGGTCCTGGAGCGACACCAGCCGCACCTGCTCTTGGAAGAACTCAAAGCTCCCCACAAGGACGAGAAGGCGCTCGGCGCGTGATAGGAGAACGTTTACTCGTGGCGCCTCGCGCAGGAAGCCGAGACCATCGCCGGGCGGCAGTGTGTTGTTGCGAACGAGGCTGACAGCGATCACCTCAGCCTGGTTGCCCTGAAACGAGTCGACGGTGTGGCCAACACGGGCGGTGTCCTCACCGCCGCGGCGCCGGCGCGTCTGCTTCAGCCGCAGACCGGCTGGCGGTGTCGATGGCAGGCGTTGGTTGATCAGACCCACCTGACGGTTGTAGGGCGAAAGCACTGCCAGGTCCAGCGGCTCCGCGCCCTCGCGACGAAGCTGCGCAAGAAATCGCCCCAGCGCGTCGACCTCGGCCGGATTCGTATAGCGCGGCGTGCCGTCGGTGCGCGGCCCGCGCTCCTCTTCGCCTCCGCGCGCCGCCCAGGGCAAATCGAGCCATGTGACCGCACAGTTGGCGATGCCGGCAGGCGCGACGAACGGATGACAGACACGCGAAAGCGGACGGCCGTCCTGATCGACCGTTTCGTTGCGCAGCTCGCCGCGGTAGTACGCCTCCGAGATCAGCTCCCCGATGTCGGGGTGCATGCGGTGCTGCCCGGTGATCATCCCCGCCGCGGGCGCTGTCGCCACTCCGTCGGTCAATTCGGTGCTCTCTGCCGGAATCACACCGTGGCACTGGTCGAAGATCCGCGCGAATGTGTTCAGCCATGCGCTGACGTAGCGGGCGAATTCGGCTCTTGCCAGCTCGTCCGAGTCCTCCCAGGAGCGAATCCAGTCGTAGTCGACAAGTCCCGCGCCGCCACTCGGCAGAGCACGAAGGGCCGCAACGGTCGCCGGGAGGTTCTCGATCGCCCGCCAGTAGTGATCGAAGCGGTACGGCGGAAGCGGGTGGTGGTCGCCGATGAGCAGCCACCGGTGGCCGGCCTGAAGCGGCAGCGCAAGGTCGAAGCTGTGGGCCTTCCCGGCCTCCTCGAGGATCGACCAGTCGAAGCTCTGCGTCATGTCCGCGAGCTCCTCGAGCTCCCCTGCGCTCGTCGTGCAGTAGGTGATGTGTGCCCCGCGCTTAACGAGCTCGCAGAAGTCGGGCGCACCCGCCTCCGTGCTCGCCGTTCGAAGCGCCTGCGCCATCTCGTCAGCCGCCGCGCCCCACTCCGCCTGCAGGGCCGTGCGCTCGCCCTCTGACGGCAGCGCATCGCGCGCAAGCTCGAGCACCCGCAGCGACACGCCCTCCACTGAGGCCTCGTCCCTAGCGGGGATCAGCGTTGTGATGTCGTCGTCGACGCGGCGTTGCGTCCCGCCGAGGCGCACCGCGAGTGGTTGCTCATGCTCCGGCACGCCCGCGAATGCCTCACGCCTGACCATTTCACGCAGCACGTCGACGGCGCCATGAGCCTGGGCGGTCACCAGAATCTGGCCGACGGGATCGTCAGCGAGGATCTCGCGAACGAGCCACGCGACCAGCGTCGTCTTGCCAGTTCCAGGGGGACCCTGGAG
>JBOGZM010000076.1:0-2384 GCA_050697255.1 Solirubrobacterales bacterium | reverse complement strand
CCGCCGGCGAGCCGGGCCGCATCGCGGTGGACTGATCGAGGTTCTCGAAAGCGCCTTAGGCCCGCCGGGGCAGCAGCAGGCCGGCGAGGCTCCCGACCGCGGCGCCGGCGAGCCCGGCCCAGGGGTCGGCGGTCTGCTCGAGGATCGGCATCGCGGCCAGCACGGCGGCGATCGCCGCGACCCCGAAGAGGTCGGTCTCCGGGTCCTCTACCTCCCGGCGGTCGCGCAGGTCGCGGACCAGCCAGGCGCACAGCAGGCCGAGCGCGGAGGCGTTCCCGCCCATTGCGACCGGCAGGGTCGACGTCTCGGTGGCCAGGTACATGCCGGCCGCGCCGCTGCCGAGGAACACGGCCAGCATCACGGGCGCGCCGTAGCGGCGCTCGAGGCTGGTGCCGAAGATCGCGGCCGCGACGGCCACCACGAACACATAGCCGACGTTCTCGTACACGAACTGCGCCGCCACGAGGCGCCACCAGTCTCCGTCCAGCGGGCCGATCACGGCGCCCAGGTCGTACAGGCCGAGGTCGCTGGCGCGCTCGGCCAGGAGCAGCGCGGCGCTCACCAGCACGACGGTGACCGTGGCGTAAGGCCGCTGCGCCGCAAGCCACGAGAGCGGGCGCTCCTCCGAGGACCGCCGGCGGCGGCGCGAGAGTCGCAGCCGCCTGCGACGCTGCGGGGCCGGAGCGAGCTCCACCCCCTCGCCCTCCTGGCGCAGTTTCGGCGCGCGCTTGCGCAGCCTCTGGCCGCAGTACGGGCACTCGGTTATGTACGGGCTCACCTCCGAACCGCAGTTCTTGCAGACGACGTTGAGATCTACCTCGGCCACTTAGGAAAAGATAGCCCGGTGCCGCCGCTGCGGCGACCCCGGGCGGCCGGATGCCGCCCGGGGCTAGCCTCCGGTTCCCTCCCCCTCGACCGGCCAGCCCCGGGCCGACCACGTGCCGACACCGCCGTCCACGACGTGCAGCACCTGCTCGGCGCCGTGCCGGACCAGCAGGCTCGCGGCCACGCCGCTGCGCTGGCCGGAGCTGCAGATGACCGCGATCGGACGTGCCGGGTCGAGTCCCTCCGGGACCGAGTCGATGTCGTGGTAGGGCTCGAGGACCGAGCCCGGAATGTGGCGCGCGTCCCACTCCGCCCGCTCGCGCACGTCGAGCACCTGGACCCCGGAGCCGCTCTGCATCAGCTCTCGCAGCCCGGGAACGTCGATCCGGCCCACGCGCCCGGTCTCGCGCCGCTCCTCGCGCCAGCTCGTCATGCCGCCGTCGAGGTAGCCGCCCACGTTGGTGATCCCCACCGACCCGGCGAGCTGGGTGGCGCGCACGCCGTCCTCGGCGTCGCGCCCGACGAACACGACCTCCTGCCCGCGATCGGTGACCCACGCCAGCTTGGTGCCGAAGCCCGCCTGCACCGCGGGGTTCGAAACGGAGTCGGGGATGTGCGCTTCGTCGAACTGAAGTGCGGTCCGGACGTCCACGACGAGCGCTCCGGCCCGCTGCTTCATCTCCAGTTGCCGCGGGGTCAGGGGATGGGCGTCCACCGCGTCGCGCATCAGCGGCCCGCGATTGATGTCGACCACCGCCTGGAAGTTCGGCGGCTGGGGCGGCAGCGTGCGCGTCGCCCGCTCGACGAAGCGGTCCTCGTCGTCCTCCCGCAGCAGCTCGTTGTGGCGCCGCTCGAAGCCGATCGTGGACGAGACCTTCATGTCCATGCCGGGGCCGCCGCACAGGGAGCCGCCGAGGTGGCCCGGCCACACCTCCACGCTGTCGGCGAGGGGAAGCAGCTTCTCGTGCAGGGAACGGAAGATCCCCCGCGCCCCCTCGTCCCGGTCCACCGCCAGGTCGGGCCGGGCGATGTCGCCGACGAACAACGTGTCACCGGTCAGCACCGCCCACGGCTCGGGGCCGCGCGCCGTGTCGATCAGCGCAAACGCCGTGTGCTCGGGCCGGTGCCCGGGCGTGTGGACGGCGCGTACCCGCACCGAGCCCAGGGGCAGCTCCCAGCCGTCGTCGAAGGGCTCGTGCTCGTAGTCGGGCCGGGCCTCGCGGTGCACGTGGATCGTGGCGCCGGTCGCGTTGACGAGCCGCCCGTGGCCGGAGACGTGGTCGGCGTGGTTGTGCGTCTCGAGGATGTGCTCGATCGAGACGCCCATGTAGCGCGCGAGGTGCAGGTACTCGTCGATGTCGAGCTTCGGATCGACGACCGCGACGAGCCCCGCGTCCTCGTCCCCGACCAGGTAAGAGGCACAGCCGAGGTCGTCGTGGGTAACTTGCCTGAAGATCATCGACGGTCCCAGATCATCTCAAGACCCCGACAGGAGGAAGCGGCTGCTGGAGCTGATCTCGCCGGGCGGGTTCGAGCGCCGCTGCGAACCTTCGCTGGAT
>JBOGZM010000075.1:0-2790 GCA_050697255.1 Solirubrobacterales bacterium | reverse complement strand
GGGAGCGCCCGCGTGAGAGGACTCTCCGCACTCGCTCGCGTCGTGCGGGAGCTGCGAGAGGACGTCTCGGCGGCCCGCGATCGCGACCCGGCCGCCCGCGCAGCGGGGACGGCCGAGATCCTGCTCACGTATCCCGGCGTGCACGCGATCCTCGCGCACCGGATCTCATACGCCCTGCACGCGGCCGACGTGCCTCTCGTGCCGCGCCTCCTCTCGAACGCGAGCCGGATCGTGACCGGCATCGAGATTCATCCCGCGGCCCGGATCGGAAGCGACTTCTTCGTGGACCACGGCGCCGGCGTCGTCGTCGGCGAGACGGCGGAGATCGGCGACCGCGTGACCCTGTTCCAGGGGGTCACGCTGGGCGGGACCGGCTTTGCCACCGGCAAGCGGCACCCGACCGTCGAGGACAACGTCACGATCGGCTCGGGTGCGAAGCTGCTGGGGCCGATCACCGTCGGCCACGGCGCGAAGGTCGGGGCCAACTCAGTCGTGATCCACGACGTGCCGCCGAACACGACCGTGGTGGGCAACCCGGGGCACCCGGTGCGGGTCGAGGGGCGCAAGCCGGAGGGCCCTGACACCGACTGGCTTCATCTGCCCGACCCGGTGGCCGACGCGCTGCGCGGCCTGGCGGAGCGCATCGGCGAGCTCGAGCGGCTGGTCGCGGACCTCACCGGCACGGAGCGCAAGGAGCCCGCAGAGGTGCGGCCACTGCGCTCACAGGGCCAGAACCCCGTCAGTGGATAGATGAGCACCGAGACGACCCACGCACCGCCGCACGCCGGCGCGCACCGCGACGCTGCGGGGGCAGAGCAGCTGCTGGAGGGGCTGAACCCACCCCAGCGCGAGGCCGTCACGCACGGCACCGGCCCGCTGCTCGTGCTGGCAGGAGCCGGGTCCGGAAAGACACGCGTGCTGACGCACCGGATCGCCCACCTGGTCGCGACGGGCGCCGCGCAGCCCTCGGAGATCCTCGCGATCACCTTCACGAACAAGGCCGCGCAGGAGATGCGCGACCGAGTCGAGTCCCTGGTGGGACGGATGGTGCGGGTGATGTGGGTGATGACGTTCCACTCGGCATGCGCGCGCATTCTCCGCACCGAAGCCGAGCGGCTCGGGTACACCAAGCGTTTCTCGATCTACGACGACGCCGACTCGGTGCGGCTCGTGCGCCGCTGCCTCGACGAGCTGTCGGTCGACCCGAAGCGGTTCGCGCCGCGCGCGATCAAGTCGCAGATCTCGCGCGCGAAGAACCAGCTCGAGGATGCCACCGGCTATCGCGAGCGCGTCAGCTCCTTTTTCGAGCAGACCGCGGCGGACGTCTACGAGCTGTACGAGAAGCGCATCCACGAGATGAACGCCGTCGACTTCGACGACCTGCTGTTCCGGACCGTGAACCTCCTGGAGCTGTTCGAGGACGTTGCCGAGCGCTATCGCCAGGCTTTCCGCTGGCTGCTGGTGGACGAGTACCAGGACACCAACCACGCCCAGTACCGCCTGCTCCAGCTGCTCGCCGGCGAGGAGCGAAACGTGTGCGTCGTCGGCGACGACGATCAGTCGATTTACTCGTTCAGGGGCGCCGACATCAACAACATCCTCGACTTCGAGCGCGACTTCCCGGGCGCGCACGTGGTGAAGCTGGAGCAGAACTACCGCTCTACCCAGACCATCCTGTCCGTCGCCAATGCGGTGGTCGCCAACAACGAGGGCCGCAAGCCCAAGGAGCTGTGGAGCGAGTGCGGCACGGGGGATCCGGTGCGTGTCGCGGAGCTGGAGGACGAGCACGCCGAGGCGCGCTACGTGGCGTCGGAGATCGAGCGGCTGGCAGACGAGGGCACCGCGCGTGGCGAGATCGCGATCTTCTACCGGACCAATGCCCAGAGCCGCGTGCTGGAGGACACGCTGGTGCGCGCCAACGTCGCGTATCAGGTGATCGGGGGAACCAAGTTCTACGAACGCGCGGAGATCAAGGACGCGCTCGCCTATCTGACGCTGCTCACCAACCCGGCGGACTCGGTGTCGTTCGCGCGGGTCGTGAACACGCCCCGGCGCGGCATCGGCCAGACGACGGTCAGCCGCGTGCTGGCGCACGCGAACACGATGGGGGAGCCGGTGATGGAGATCGCCGCGGTGCCCGAGATGGTGCCGGGCCTGGGGCCGGCGGCGGTGAAGGCGCTCGACCGCTTCGCGTCCATCGTGGAGCGGTTGCGGGAGTTGACCGAGCACTCGTCGGTCGGCGACCTGCTCGAGAGCCTGCTTCAGGAGACCGGCTATGTCGAGGCCCTCGAGGCGGAACGGACGATCGAGGCGCAGGGACGGGTGGAGAACCTCCAGGAGCTGGTCGGTGTCGCGCGTGAGTTCGATGCCAACTGGGAGGGGGAGCGGGGGCTTCCGGGCCTCGCCGAGTTCCTCCAGCAGCTGTCGCTGTACTCCGAGCAGGATGCGCTGCGCGACGGGGAGAGCACGGTCACGCTGATGACGCTCCACAACGCCAAGGGCCTGGAGTACCCCGTGGTGTTCATGATCGGCTGCGAGGAGGGCGTCTTCCCACACGCGCGCTCGATCGACGAGGGCAACCTCGAGGAGGAGCGCCGTCTCTGCTACGTCGGCATCACGCGCGCGGAGCGCCACCTCCACCTGACCTACGCGCGCACCCGGTCTTTGTTCGGCAGCCGCTCCTACAACATGCCGTCGCGCTTCCTCGACGAGCTCCCCGCGGAGCTCATCGAGGGCGAGGGGGCCGGGCCCGTCGATTCGTGGGACGCCGCCAAGGGCGCGGCCCGGGAG
>JBOGZM010000074.1:0-3748 GCA_050697255.1 Solirubrobacterales bacterium | reverse complement strand
CGCGGCGTACGCCGCACAGCTCGCGGCTGTGTTGCCGGTCGAGGCGCAGATGATCGCCTCCGCCCCCTTGCCCTGGGCGCGCGAGACCGCAACGGTCATCCCACGGTCCTTGAAGCTGCCGGTCGGGTTCATGCCCTCGAACTTCAGGTGCGTCTCGATGCCGATCCGCTCGGACAGGCGCAGCGCGGGCACGAGCGGCGTGGAGCCCTCGATCAAGGTCACGATCGGGTCGCCCGGCTCCAGCGGCAGACGGTCGCGGTAGCGCTCGATCAGAGGAATCCGGTCGCGCACCGCGGCAGGGCTCATCCCACGAACTCCTCTTCTATGACGCGGATCGCGCGTGGCGGGGCGCGCATCAGGTCGAGCTTGGAGATCGCGTCCACCGCCCGCGCGAAGCGGCCCTCGGGGACCCGGTGCATGACCATCACGAGCCGTGCGTTCTCCCCCATCCCCTTCTGCACCACGCTCTTCACGCTCACGCCGTTCTCGCCCAGCACGTGTGCAACCTGGGCCAGCACGCCGGGAGCATCCTCGACCTCGAGGTGGAGGTAGAACGCCGACTCCACGTCCTCCTCGGGCACGAACCGCAACTGCTCGACGGGCTCGAGCTCCATGCCCGGCGAGCTCATCGCCGACACGACGTCGCCGAGGACCGCGGAGGCGGTCTGGGGGCCGCCGGCGCCCGGCCCCGACAAGGTCACCTCGGTGATCGCCTCGGACTCGAGCGTGACGGCGTTGAAGGGCCCCACCACCGCGGCCAGCGGATGCCCGCCGTAGAGGAAGCAGGGGAACACCCGCACGCTCGCGCCACCGTCGAGGCGCTCCGCGACGCCCAGCAGCTTCAGCACCAGCCCGAACTCCTTCGCGTAGTCGATGTCGTCGGGCGTGATCTCCTCGATGCCGTCGAATGGGACGTCGTCGAGACCCACGGACGCATGGAACGCGAGCCGCGCCAGGATCGCCATCTTCGCAGCGGCGTCCTTGCCGTTCACGTCCTCGGTCGGGTCGGCCTCGGCGTAGCCGAGCTCCTGCGCGCGCGCCAGTGCCTCGCCGTAGGAGGCGCCGGTGCGAGCCATCTCGGTGAGGATGTAGTTGGTCGTGCCGTTCACGATGCCGTGCACCTTCTCGATGTGCGCGCCCGCGAACGACTCGCGCATCACGCGCACCACCGGTACCACGCCGGCAACGGCCGCCTCGTAGCGGAGCTGCGAGCCACCGGCCCGCGCGGCCGCGAACAGCTCGTCGCCGTGTTGTGAGAGCAACTGCTTGTTCGCGGTCACGAGCGGCTTACCGGCTTCCAGCGCGTGCAGCGCGTATTCGCGCGCCGGCTCGATCCCGCCGATCAGCTCCACGATCGCGTCGGAGGAAGCAAGGATCTCGTCGAAGGAGCCGCGCGAGCGCGTCAGCACCCCCGACAGCTCGGGGCGACGGCCGGCAGCGGCCTCGATCGCGTCGGCCCGCTCGGCGAGCAGGGATGCGAAGGCCGACCCCACCGTGCCGTGACCGAGCAGGCCGACCCGGAAAGGCGCGGCCGTCATGTGTCGCGGGCCGCCAGGTCCTCGTACGTCTCGCGGCGCACCACGACCCGCGCCTCGCCGTCCCTGCAGAAGATCACCGGCGGGCGCGGCACGCCGTTGTAGTTGTTGGCCATCGCGTGGCCATAGGCGCCGGTGGCGGGGGTCACGAGCACGTCGCCGACCTGCGGGTCCGGCAGTGAGACGTCGCGGATCAGGATGTCCCCGGATTCGCAGTGCATGCCGGCAATGGTCGCCAGCGCCGTGCCTGCGGCCTCTGGGCGGTCGGCGATCGCGGCGTCGTAGCGCGAGCCGTACAGCATCGGGCGCAGGTTGTCCGACATCCCCCCGTCGACCGACACGTATGTGCGCACGCCGGGGATCTCCTTGACGGTGCCGATCCGGTACGCGGTGATGCCCGCGTTGCCGACCAGCGAGCGGCCCGGCTCGATCATGATCCGGGGCACGGGATCGAACGCCTGCTGCACGCCGCGTACCTTCACGTCCACGTAGTCCTCGATCGAGGCCGGCTCGTCCTCCGCCGTGTAGGCGATCCCGAGCCCGCCGCCGACGTTCAGCAGCCGGCAATCGAAGTCGATGAAGTCGGCCAGGATCTGGATCGTGCGCGTGTAGGGCTCGAGCTCGAAGATCTGCGACCCGATGTGGGCATGGATCCCGACCAGGTCAAGTCGCTTCGATGCCTGCACCCGCCGCACCGCCTCCGCCGCCAGGCCGTCCTCGAGCCCGAACCCGAACTTCGAGTCGAGCTGGCCGGTCTGCACGAAGGAATGGGTGGAGGGCTTGATCCCCGGCGTCACGCGGATCAGGACTTCCTGGGTGCGGTCCAGGAGCCGCTCGGCGCGCTCGATCTCCGCGAAGGAGTCCAGCACCAGGTAGCCGATGCCCGAGTCGAAGGCGTAGCGCAGCTCGGCCTCGGTCTTGTTGTTGCCGTGCATGAACATGCGCTGCGGGTCGACGCCGGCGTTCAGCGCCAGGTACAGCTCTCCGCCGGAGGCGACGTCCACCGACAGTCCCTCTTCGGACAGGGCCCGGAAGGCGGCGGTGACCGGCAGCGCCTTGGAGCCGAAGATCACCTCGAAGTCGTCGGTGCGGGCCTGGAACGCCTCCACGTACGCTCGCGCGCGGGCGCGCATGTCGTCCTCGGCGTAAACGTACGCGGGCGTCCCGTACCGCTCAGCCAACTCGACGACGTCGCAGCCGCCGATCTCGAGGTGTCCCTGTTCGTTGACGCGCGTGCCGAGCGGGTACGCGTGGCTGAGAGCGGTAGCCGCCATACTGCCGCGACATTATGGAGTACAGCCCTCCGCAGCCTCCCTCCGAAAGCGGTCGACTGAACGGCATCGCATGGTGTGTCTGGCTGCCGCCGGGCGAGGGTCCGTTCCCCGCCGTGATCGTGCTGCACGGTGCCGGCTCGCGCAAGGAGAACCACGCCGACTACGCGCGCGCCGCGGTCGCGCAGGGCCTGGCCGCGCTGACGTTCGACAACCGCGGCCACGGCGAGAGCGAGGGGCCGCTCGGTGACGGCGCGGTGGACGACATCGGGTTCCTGGCCGCATCGCTCGCCGCGCGTCCGGAGATCGACAGCGCGCGGATCGGCGTGCGCGGCTCCAGCATGGGCGGGCTGCTTGCGATCCACGCCGCCGCCCAGTCCGCGGACATCGCGGCTGCGGTCGCGATCTGCCCCGCCGCGGAGTGGATGCTCGCCGAGGACGTGCAGCGCGTGCTCGACGGCCGCCCGCCGCCGGCCGGCAGCGCGCTGTCGGAGATGCAGATCGACGCGCCGGCGCTCGCCGGCTGGCTGGACCGCAACGACGTCGAGGATGCCGCCGAGCAGATGGGCGCGAAGCCGCTGCTGCTGATCCATGCGCGCGGCGACGAGGTCGTGCCGTACACGCACTCGGAGAAGCTCTACGAGCGGGCCGCCGAGCCCAAGCGGCTGCTGCTCCTAGACGGCGGCCATCATCGCTCGGCCCAGCACGATCCGGAGCTGCAGGGGGAGTCGCTGCGCTGGCTGGCGCGGGCGATGAAGTAGGGGCGAAACCCGTGCGAATGCATTCCGGTGTCATGCAAAGGGGTCGCTATACGGCGGCGGTCTCAAGTCATGACCGCACCACCCGCGAGAGTCAGCCCGACCGGGCTGACGAACAAGCGAGGTGCGGAGAATGAAGAAGGGACGCAAGGGCCTGACCCAGGCCGAGCAGGATCGTCTCTGG
>JBOGZM010000073.1:0-8069 GCA_050697255.1 Solirubrobacterales bacterium | reverse complement strand
ATCGAGGGCCGCGTGGCGGGCTCGGGCTACGAGGTCGTGGCGCTCTCGCCGGACGGCCGCAGCCGCGCCGCGCGAGCGCGGCGGGACTTCAGCATCGTGCCGCCGGCCCGTACCGTGACGCTCCATCTGCGCGATCGCAACGGCGTCTACCTGGGCCCGATCGTGATCGCCGGTCGCGGCAGGCGCGCGGTCGTGCGGGTGCGGGCGGGAGCGCGCCTGGGCACGATCCGGGTGCGTGAGGGGTACGGACGGCCGGAGGACGAGCCCGCCAGGCGCCGTCGCGGCCGCGGCCGGCCGGTGCACGCCAACGACGGCGTTCCGACCGGCGTGGGAAGGCTCGGGCTGGTGAGGTCCACCCCCCGCGGGCCCGTCGGGCCCGGCCACGACCGGGACGCCGACGGCATTCCCGGCCTGTGGGACGTCGACGATGACGGCGACCTGCTGCCCGACACGGCCGAGGGCCGGCGCAGTCGCCGGGGGTCCGGGCTGCGATCGGCTGGTGGGCTGGCGGCGTGCGTCGAGCCGGTGTGCTCGGGCCGCCTCTCGCTGGGGGCCTCGGGCCTGGACGACATCGACACCGAGGTTTGGGTCGCGCTCGCCGCCGCGCTCCTGGCTGCCGCCAGCCTGGGCTGGCAGCTCGGATCGGCGCTCGGGCGCCGGCGCCGCAACCAGATCGAGGTCGACGTGCGGCTGGGGCTGCCGGTCTACAGCCAGGGCGGCGGCCGCTGGGCGATCTTCATCGAGGTCACCAACGGGTCCGAGCATCCGATCAGATGGATCTCCGCGTCGCTCGAGCTGCGGGACGGCCGCACGCTCTATCTGATGGACCATCCGCCCGGCGGCGATCTACCGGCGGTCATACAGCCGCACGACTCGCATCACACCTGGGTGGACTGCGCCGAGGTCGAACGTCAGGGCGTCGACCTGCACCAGACGATCGCCGCGGCGGTGAAGACGGCGACCGGCGAGGTCTACCGCTCACGCCCGCGCCGGCTCGCCGGCAGGCGCACGCGGCTGCCCCGATAGCGAACCCTCCAGGCCTCTCGGTCTAGAGTCTGCTCGGCGGACTCGAACGCGCACTTCTTGGCCCAGCCGGGCGGGATCTTGTCCTTCTTCTCGAGCCCGGGCGGAAGATCGCACGCCGCCGGCGGTGGGTCGCCCGCGGTGGGCGGTGAGCCGCCGTCGGAGGGTGGGCCCGTGGAGCCGGAGCCTCCACCGGTGCCCGTGCCCTCGCCGCCGGACGAGCCGCCGCCCTGTGTGCCGTTGCCCTGCGTGCCGCCGCCGGTGCTGCCCGTGTCCGGGTTGGAGGACCCCGTGTCGCCGGCTGCGGGCACGCTGGTGTCGGTGCCCGACGTGGTGTCCGGAGCGCCTGTGCCGGCCGGGGAATCGCCGCCCGCCGCCGGCTCGCTCGGCACCGTCGGCGCCGCGACGGCGTCGGGCATACCGAGCGTCTTGATCGGGCCGGGCTTGCCGCTTGGAGCCGTCGGCAGCAGCGGAGCGGTCGCCGTCGCCGCGGGCGCGGTCGGCTTTCCGGGCACCGCCGCGACCGCCGCAGGATCGGTCGCTGCGCTGTGGCTCGACTTCAGCGGCAGCAGCGCCGGTGGCACGGCCGGGCCCACGTCGGCACGCGTCGGGAGCGTGTCGGGCTTCAGGAGCAGGTCGCCACGCGTGGCCCCCTTGCTGGCGACATATCCGCCACCTCCGACGACCGCGACCGCGGCGACCACGGCGACCGCCTTGTGAATCGCCGTCGCGGCCTGGTCGGCGCCGATGCCGACCGAGGAGCTGAGCTGCGTGATCGCCGATTGCGCCTGGGTGGCAAGCGAGCTGCCGCCTCCCCCCGCCGAGGAGGCCGCGCTGGTCTCTTCGGGGCGGCGGTGAATCAGCCACGGCAGCGGCAGCAGCGCCGCGACGCGCGAGAGCCCGCCGCGCAGGCCGGTGGCGGGCGACTCCAGCGCCGCGCCGGCGAGGCCCATCGCGAAGGCGTCGCGGCGGCAGTTGTCGCAGCCGCGCACGTGTCGCGCGAGCGCCCTTCTGTCGCGCAGCCCACCCATGCCCTCCGCCATCCGGGCCATCACGGGACGCATCCGCAGGCACCGCTCGCCGGTCGCGATCTGCCCGTACTCGGCCCGCAGGCCCTGGCGGGCGCGGAACAGCATGCTCTCGACCGAGGCGTGCGTGACGCCCATGCGGGCGGCGATCTCGTCATAGGAGAGCCCCTCCAGCTCGCGCATCACGAGCACCTCTGACTGGGAGGGCGGCAGGCCACCGAACGCCTCGCGCAGGTTCTTGAAGTCTTCCTTCTGGGTGACCGCGGCATGTGTGCTGGGCGCCCTGCGGAAGAGACGGACCTCCTCGCTGGCCGGCAGCGGGTTCGCGTCGATCGAGACCTCCGCGGCCCGGCGGGTGCGGCGCACGTGGTCCACGCAGGTGTTGTGCGCGATCCGGTACAGCCATGGCTTGAAGCCGGCGGGCCGGTCGAGGGTTTCGATGCTGCGCAGCGCAGACAGGAAAACCTCCTGCACGATGTCCTCTGCGCGCGCGTCGTCGCCGAGGATGCGGCCGGCGTAGCGGGCAACGGCGGGCCGGTAGCGGCGAAACAGGACGGCGAACGCATCGGAGCTGCCGGTCTGTGCCCACTCGACCAGCTGTTCGTCGCTCGCCTCGATGGAGATGGCGGTGGCGCCAAGCGGCTTCAAGATCTTCCCCCTGGCCCATGAGGGCCTATCGCTCGAATCCCAGACGAACCGCGCCAGCAAAGGCCGCGGGGGCTACCTTCGGGGTCGCCATTCTACCCCTGTGGACGGCGACCCATTCCGATTATTTCTGCGGGCTGGACACCTGCGCCCCGGCGCGCCTCCGCGGGTAGGGTTCCGGGCCGCGGAGGAGAAGAGCACGACGCCATGACGACAGCGACTCGGACCGGGGGATGGCGGGCGACCTGCCTCGCAGGCGTGCTCGCGATCGTGCTCGCCGCCGCGGGTTGTGGGGACGACGAAGGCGGGCCCCAGCATCCCGCGGACGACCAGGAGCTGGTCGAACAGGTCATCGAGAAGATCGAGCGAGCCGCCGCGGCTTCGGCGAACCCTGTCAGGGACCGCTACATCCCGGGTCCGAAGACGTTCAAGGTCGTGTGCCTGTCCCCGGAGGAGGCACGGGCGAAGAACGTCGGGCCCGAGTTCATCCAGTGCCATGTGGAGGCCTTCAGCACGCCGTCGAAGCGACGACCCGAGAGCGTGTACGTCGAGAGCGAGGACTGGCGCGTGCCGGTCGAGCCGGACGGGACCGTGGGTGACCCGGTGATCGTCGACGGGTACCGGATCCGTGACTTCCTGCGCGAGGACCACCGGCTCGGATGCAGCGTCGGCAAGACGCCGCAGGAGCGCTGCAAGGGCGCGTTCGCACAGAATCCCTAGATGGTTGATTCCGAATCAATGACTCCTCAATGAATAGATCTCCCGAACTGTCGGGAGAACTCGGAGTCACGTGACCCGCCGCAGGCGATCCGCCGCCGCGCCGGCGGTCAGGGCGAGCCGCGAGAGCGGGCGGCCCGATCCCGCCATCGTCCAGCGGCAGTGGCGGTCGGTGGCGCCGTACCAGTACTTGTAGTCCTCGTCGCCCACCATCAGGTCGTAGTACCGGCGCCCCGCCGCGATGCTGTCCCGGATGCTCTCGCCGATGGCCAGCTTGCCGAGGCCGAGATGCGAGACGGCCGGGTCGTACGCGCCCATCCACGAGTAATACGTGCGCCTGTCGGCGAGGTTCACCTCAACGCCGACAACCTCTCCGTCGTGGCGGATCTCCCACACCTGCGCGAGCCCGCGCGGCACCATCTGCACCACGAGGTCCTGCATGAAGTCCCGGAACCTCCCGCTCGCGTGCTCGGGGTCCATGCGTTTGCCGCGGTGCTGCCACCAGCGCACGCGGATGTCCTGCCAGCAGTCCATCGCGACCCGCAGGTCCTGGGGTTCCCTGACGTCGCGCAGCTCGAGCCGCCCGTCCTCGAGCCGGCGCATGTGCCGGCGCAGGTCCTTGCGCCGCTTGCGCGGGAGCCCGCCGAGGTACTCCTCGAAGGTGTCGGGGAGCTCGATGCCGGGGTATGGGCTGGGCCGCCGCCGGCGCAGGCGCAGTCCGGCGGAGAGCACCGCGCGCTCGGTCGCGGACCCCATGCGCACGCCGCCCAGGAGCAGCGCGTGCCACTCCTCGTCGTGCGTGCGCAGCTCGCGTATCGCCAGCGCGCCGATCGCCTCGCGCGCCGGCGGCTCGCACAGCACGTCCCAGTAGTTGCTCGGTGGGCGGCCCAGCTCGGTCAGGGCGCGAAACGGCCCCCGGCGGGCCAGCACCAGCGGTGCCAGCCCGACGAGCCGGCCCTGATCGCGCACCGTGACGACGAACGGGGTCCCGGAGCCGGCCCAGTGCGGCCACCATGCCCGCGCCCACTCCGCCGAGGAGAACGGGGTGGCCTGGTCATCGACGGCAAACAGCCGCTCCCATTCCGGCAGCAGCGGCTCGAGGGCGCCGCGATGGACCTCTGTCCTCAGCGCGTGCGGCTCCGCCCGTGCAACATCCGCGGGACCCGCGACGCCACCGCGGACAGGCTCAGCAGAACTCCGGGGAGTGGATCCCCCTGGGCCCACGCCGCGCCCGTGCTGGGGGAAGGGGCGCGTTCGAACAGGCGCGCCGGCGTGCCGCGCGCCGCCGCCACGAAGTCTGCTTCGAGCCAGCGGTAGGTCATCCCGGTCCGGTAGGCGCCCGGCGCTCCGACGGGCCGCCCGACCGCCACCGCGTGCCACAGCGCCGGCAGGTTGGTGCCACACGCCACCGCCAGGGGCAGGCAGCGATAGAAGCGTGGATTCACGTCGAGCAGCGAGAAGCCCGACGCCGTCTCGACGAAGTCGACCTGCGCGAGTCCCCAGTACCCCAGCTCGGCGAGCATCGCCGCGGTGCGGGATACGAGCGCTTCGTCGGGCTCAACGCTGGTGGCGAGGGCGATGGAGCCCGCCGCCGACGGCCAGGTGCGCCGGGTGACCTGCTGGAAGCGGGCGACGAGCCGCCCCTCCCGGTCGATCACGAGCTCGACGGACACGAGGGGCCCCCTCACGCGCTCCTGGACCAGCAGCGGTTCCTCCGGGGGGACACTTTGCAGCAGCCGCTCGAGCCCTTCACGGTCGCCGGCCAGGCGAGCCGTCTTGAGGGCGCTCACGGGCCGCGCGGGCTTCACCACCACGGGCCATCGGAAGCGGCGTCCGGTCAGCTCCGCAGCGGTGCCCTCGAACAGCGCGGCAGGCGTCTGCAGGCCCGCGGCCGCGGCGGTTTGCTCGAGCCGGGACTTGTCGCGCACCTGCAGGAGCACGTCGGCTCCCGGGAAGGGCAGCACCACGCCGTCCCAGCCCCGGGCCGACAGCATCAGGTCGATGGTCTCCTCACGGCTGGGGTAGACGACGAGCGGCCCATGATCGGCAGCCAGCCGCGCGATGCGGTCGCCGAGCACGGACGGAGCCGCCACCACGCCGGGGCCGACGGCGCGCGCGGCCGTATGGCGCGACCACAGGCCGGGGCTGAACCACGACGGCCCCAGGGCCATGACGTGCATGCCGCCGAGACCGAGCCCGCGGATCCCCGCCACGGCCGCGTTCAGGTGCGCGTCGGGGACCAGCGCGTCGATCAGCGGCTGCGGGCGCCGCGCTGCGCGCCCGGGGGCGGGCGCGGTCACGATGCGCTGCTCGATGGAAGTGTTTGGGGGGGCCGACGTCATGCTGCGCGCTTCCTGGGCTTCCTTGGATACGACGTTCATCGCGACCTACACGCTTGTTTCGGCAGGACGTGGAGGTCCCATGACCGGATTCCGGCCGGTCTCACTCCGGCGCAATCCTATGTGCGCTCGTAGCCGAACAGCTCCAGTGCGGGGCCGAAGGCCTGCTCGCATGCATCGCTCAGCTCAGGGTCCAGGTCGGTGCGCCACCGCCCGACCGAGCCCTGCGCGGATGCGCTGGTCGCGTGCTCACGTAGTTCCGGCACGTCCTCCGTGAGACGGTCCAGTATGCCCTGGATCGTTGCGGCGCTCGAGTCCACCCCGACGTGCTCGAGCAGGTCGGCGAGTGCGCGCTCGGGGTCCTGCACCAGGTCCTCGTAGCGCACCAGGTGCGCCCGGTCGCGCCGGCGCTCCCACGCTCGCGCGAGCGAAGCCGCCCAGCCGCCGAGCTGCTCGACGTACTCGATGTCGCTGCCCGCCTGGGCGCGCCCGAAGCCGGTCGCGCCGCGCTTCTGGTTGAACGCGAGCACCGAGCACAACATGTCGCGGAAGTCCCGCACCAGGAACAGCTCTCGCCCGTCCGGGTACAGCTCGGCCGCGACCGATGAGACCCGCAGGTTCGACTTCTCCGCGAAGAAGCGCTCGTCCCCGGTGCCGGTGGTGGCGGCGATCTGTTCGTAGAGGGCGTCGATCCGCTGCTGGCTGACCGCGGCAAGCGCCTCCACCGCCTCCCCTCCGAGCCATTCCTGCACCGGCTCGTCGCGCAGCGGCCAGGGCATCGGCGCCTCGGTGCCGACCCACCACATCTGATCGTCGACGCCGGCCTGGGGCGCCACCCCGCGCAGGTAGCTGACCGGGTTGGAGAGCGTCAGCAGCGCGTCGATCCAGTAGCTGGCGATGCGCTGCTCGAAACGGTGCGGCTTGTACGAGAGCACCTCTGGGTGGGAGCAGAGCAGCCGCATCAGCAGCATCGAGCCGGTGCGGCCGAATGTCGTGATCAGGATCGGCTGCCGGCGCGGCTCGAACGTGGTCGTGAGCGGCGCGCGCTCGGCCGCGATGGAGCCGATCGGCGCCCGGTTGCCGCCCGCGAGCACCACGCGTACCTCGATCTCGTGGCGAGCCGGCAGCCCGAGCACGCTCTGGAGCGCAAGGAAGCCGACCGTGTCGCCGCCGGCCTGTGAGGGAAAGCGAGCCGCCACGCGCGGCCGGTCGAGCACGAGGGGCACGCGCCACAGGACAGACCCGTCGTGCACGCCCTCCACCGCCGTCACGGGCTCCTCCTGCCCGACCGCCCATCCGCGCACGTCGAGCGTCCAATCCTCGCGCTCGTCACCGGGCGTGGGCCTGTCGATCGCGCCGCCCGCAAGGGCGCCCGGAGCAGGCATTTGGATCACTGCGAGGACTCTTGTTCTCATCGTGGCGGCGGGCGACGCCGGCGCCGGCCCGCCAATGCGAACGCTAGCGATCTGCCTAGGGGACGAAGAAGCCCTGGCGCAGGAACGGGGTGTTGTCCTGCGTCGACGCGACCCCGTCGGGACCGCCGTCACGCAGCTCGACGTCGGCCACCTGCCAGATCGTGCGCCTGGTCTCCACGACCGCTCCCGCCAGGACGGCGTCCGCGGTCGTGGCGACCGAGCACGTGGCGCCCACGTTCCCGGAGCCCGACGTTGCGGTGCAGGGAACGGGGAACGTGAACGGCAGATCCGTCACGGTGCCCGTTTCGTCCTCTCCCGGCCCGTTGAGCCGGTCGGTGACGCGCAGCGAGACGCGGCCCTCGAGCTGTCCCTCGTAGTCGCTGAGGTCCTGCGTGCGAACATCCGTGACGCTGGCCTGGATCCTGACGTCGGCCTCGTCGGCGGGAGTGCCCGCATCGCCGAGCAGCACCGCGTAACGCACCTTCCCGATCATGTTCGCCGTGCGCGAGTTCGCATCGGGCGTGCCCACGGTCAGGAAGTCCGACGACTGGGCCGGCGGGTTGCAGGAGGGGTCGTCGAGCGGCGGGCCGTGCACGCGGTTCGGCGCCGTGCACTCGTCGTAGCCCACCACGAGCGAAAGCTGCTGCGGTGATGCCGCGCGCGGCCGGGCGTAGCCGCGCGTGTTGACGAACGTGCACGTGACCGTCTCGCCCGCCGACACGTCGATGTCCTCTGTGGGGCTGCCGTCGCTGCACGTGGCGCTCACCTGGCTCCAGCCGGTGGGAAGCGTCTCCGCGATCGAGTAGCCGCCGGCCGGCACCACGTCGTCGAAGGTGCGCGTGTTGGACAGCGTCGCGTCGGAGTCGTCGTCGAGGCTGAAGCTGGCGGGCGACAGGCCGCCG
>JBOGZM010000072.1:0-3867 GCA_050697255.1 Solirubrobacterales bacterium | reverse complement strand
GCCGCGCCCGGATCCGGGCGGCAAGCGCCTTCGCAGCCAGGCCACGCACGCTCGTGGTCCGGGTGAAGCCCTCGCTCCGCGGCCGAGCGCTGCTGGATCGCCGCGGCCGGCTGCGCGTGAGGGCGAGGATCACCTTCACGCCGGTGGGCGGCGCGCCGCAGTCGAAGCGGCGCACGCTCTCGCTCCGCGCGAAGCGCAGGTAGGCGCTCCGGCACCCCTGACCATCACCCTCCCCGAGTCGGACCTGTGGTGGCGTACTCTAGACCAGGGCTCGCCATGCACAAAGCAACCACTCATGCGCTCGCCGCCCGGGACCACCGCCTCGAGCTGAGCGGCGCGCCGCTCGTGATGGGGATCCTGAACGCGACGCCCGACTCGTTCTCCGACCCGGGGGACGGGGAAGACCTCGAGGGCCGTGTGAGACGGGGACAGCGGCTGCTCAGGGACGGGGCTGACCTGCTCGACGTCGGCGGCGAGTCCGGCGTCACGAACCGCCCGCCCATCGAGCCGCGCGAGGAGATCGAGCGCGTGGCGCCGCTGGTCGAGCGCCTCGCCGGGCACGGCGCCGTGCTGTCCGTCGACACCTACAAGCCCGCCGTGGCGCAGGTCGCAGTCGAGGCCGGAGCGGCGATCGTGAACGATCCCAGCGGGCTGGTCGACCCGGAGGTGGCCGACGTGTGCGCGTCGTCCGGTGCGGCATTGGTCGTCACGCACACGCGCGCGCGGCCGAAGCAGAAGCTCGTCCGTCCCGCCTACGACGACGTGGTCGACGACGTAAAGCGACTGCTGACCGAACGGCTCGAGGTCGCCCGCGCGGCGGGCGTGGCGGACGAGCGCCTGCTCGTGTGTCCCGGGCCGGATCTCGGCAAGGACCCCGCGCAGACGATCGAGCTGCTGCGGCGCCTCGACGAGCTGCACGCGCTCGGCCTCCCGATCCTGCTCGCGGTCTCACGGAAGGACTTCGTCGGCGCCCTCACCGGGCGGCCGCCGCGGGAGCGGCTGGCCGGCACGCTGGCCGCCGTCGCGCACGGCCTCGATCGCGGAGCGCATTGCCTGCGCGTTCACGATGTGGCCGCGACGCGCGACTTCCTCGCTGTTCGCGATGCCCTCCGAGGCCACGTCGCGGTGCCCGACGACCTGCTGCTGGCGGAAGACCTGCGTCGTGAGCCGCTCCCGCAGGAAGAGGTGGGGCCGTCACCGAAGGAGGCGGCGGCATGACGACTGCGAACGGGCCAACGGCGGACGGCGTCTTCCGCATCGCCCACATCTCCGACCTGCACTGCGGCTCGCCTCATTTCCAGGCGGACCTGCTCGAGCGCGCGATCGAGGAGATCAACGAGCTGCGCCCTGACGTGACCGTGATCAGCGGCGACCTGACGGCAGACGGGTTCAAGGGCGAGTACCGGATCGCGCGCGAGTACATCGACCGGCTCGAGTGCGAGGACCTGATCGTGGTGCCGGGGAATCACGACTCGCGCAACGTCGGGTACGTCCATTTCGAGGAGCTGTTCGGGCCCCGCGCATCGCGGCTGCACAAGCACGGCGTGTCGATCGTGGCGGAGGACTCCTCCGAGCCGGACCTCAATCACGGCCAGATCGGGCGCAACCGCTACGAGATCATCGAGGAGCGCTTCTCCCACGAAGCCGACCTGCGCATCTTCGTGCTGCATCATCACCTGCTGCCGATCCCCGGCACGGGCCGCGAGCGCAACATCGTCTACGACGCGGGGGACCTGCTGGAGGTGCTGATGCGATCCGGCGTGAACCTCGTGCTGGCAGGCCACAAGCACGTGCCCTATGCGTGGCGCCTGGAGGACCTGTTCGTGGTGACCACCGGGACCGTGTCCACGCTGCGCCTGCGGGGTCACACCCGTCCCTGTTACAACCTGATCGAGATCGATCCCCGGCGGGTGCGCATCGTGCGCCAGTACCCGTTCGACGGCCCGGAGCCGATCATCGTGTTCTCGCGCGAGACGCCTCACCACTACCGCAAGGCGGACGTGCACGAGCCGATCTCGGGTTGATGCCGTGAGCAGCGCGCCTGGGGAGGGCCCGCCGTGTCGGTCGTCGCGCTCATAGACGGAGAACACCACCCGCCGGTCGTGCGCGACGCGCTCGAGCGCGTCGCCGGCACCGAGGACATCGTCGCGGTGTTGTTCGCCGGTGGGGAGGAGAAGGTGTCCGGCAGCGTGCTGGCCGACCCGGTCGCGCACTACGGGTACGAGGTCACGCTGGCGCGCGGCGGGGTCCGGGCCGGCCTGCGCGATCTGGCCCACGAGGCGGGAGCCGACGCGGTCGTGGACCTCTCGGGCGACCCGGTCCTTGCCGCAGACGAGCGCTTCGCGGTCGCCGCGGTCGCGCTCGACCTGGGCCTCGAGTACCGGGCGCCCGGGATCCGGCTGACCCCGCCGCCGGTCGAGCGAATCGAAGCGGGGGTGCCGATCCTGGCCGTGATCGGGACCGGCAAGCGGACCGGCAAGACGGCCCTCGGCACTCATCTCGCGGCGCTGCTGCGGTACGCGGGCCGCAGCCCCGTCGTGGTGTCGATGGGACGCGGTGGGCCCGCCCGGCCGCAGCTGGTGCGGGCGGGGGCGCTCCCGGGCGTGCAGGACCTGATCGAGATCGTGCGCCGCGGGGAGCATGCCGCGTCCGACTATCTCGAGGACGCGGTCCTGGCCCGTGTCAGCGCGGTCGGATGCCGGCGCTGCGGCGAGGGCCCGGCGGGCGAGGCGTTCGAGTCGAACGTCGTCGAGGGAGTGAGGCTGGCGCTTCGCGAGGATCCCGGCATCGTGGTACTGGAGGGAAGCGGCGCCGCGCTGCCGCCGGTGGCCGCGGACCGGACGGTGTGCGCGACCAGCGCCGCGCGTGCCACGGTCGATGCCCTCTCATACCTCGGGCCCGTGCGGCTGCTGCGCTCCCAGCTGCTGGCCGTGTTTGGCGCGCGGGATCTCGACCCGGCGGCACGGGAGGCCCTCGTCGAGCGGCTGGCGGAGTGGGTCCCGCGCGAGGCGATCGCGCTCTGCGAGCTCGAGCCGGAGCCGGCGGAGCAGCTTCCCGCCGGCGCGCGGGTGGCGTGCTTCACGACCGCGCCTGCGGACGCTGAGCGCCGCCACCGGGAGGTGCTCGCCCGCCACGGGGTGGAGCCGCGCCGCTGGTCCGCCAACCTGGCGCGCCGCCGGGATCTCGAGCGCGACGTCGAGGACGCGCTGCGCGACGGCTGCGACGTGTTGCTGACCGAGCTGAAGGCGGCGGCGATCGAGGTCGTGGCCGCCCGCGCGGTGCAGGCGGGGGCACGGGTGGCCTTCCTGCGCAACCGGCCCGTGGCGATCGCGGGGGAGCCCCTGGACGATCGTCTCCTGCGGCTCGCCGAGGCCGGGGTGCCGGTGCGATGAGCCCGGGGGCCCGCACGCCGGTCGTGAAGGTGCGCAGCGGGTACGGGCTGCCCTACTCCAAGGGGCTGATGGCGCAGTCGCTGATGGCGACCGGGCTTGCGCCCGAGCGCTCGTTCGCGCTCGCGCAGCGGATCGAGGAGCGGCTCGTGACGAGCGCCCGCGGCGAGGTCGAGGTCGAGCAGCTGCGCGCGGTTGCGGAGGAGGTCGTGGCCGGTGAGGAGTCCGAGCAGGTGCTGGCACGCTTTCGCCAGTGGTGGAACATCCGCGACCTCGAGCGGCCGCTGGTGGTGCTGCTGAGCGGCGTCACCGGCGTCGGCAAGTCCACCGTGGCCACCCAGCTCGCGGGCCGGCTGGGGTTCGTGCACGTGATCGCCACGGACCAGGTGCGTCAGGTGGTGCGGGCTTTCTTCACGCACGAGTTCCTGCCCTCGGTGCACCATTCCTCCTTCGACGTCGCCCGCGCCCTCTCCGAACT
>JBOGZM010000071.1:0-1825 GCA_050697255.1 Solirubrobacterales bacterium | reverse complement strand
CGATCGCGCTGGCGGCGGGCTGCGGCGGTGACGACGACTCCGGTCCCTCCGGCGACGTACGCGCCAACGGCACCGACGTCGCGTTCGTGAACACGATGATCCCCCACCACGAGCAGGCCGTGGACGCTGCCGACCTGGCCCTGTCGCGGGCAGAGCACCGCCCGCTCGAACGCCTGGCGGAGGAGATGATTCAGATCCAGAGCGTCGAGCTGGCCACGCTGCGCACGGTGCGCGACGTGCTCCAGGAGGCCGGCGTCGAGGAGGGCGACCTCGGGCTGAGCGAAGCCGAGCTGGGCACGGACCTCGACTCCGCCGAGCTTCGGAACGCCGACGACTTCGACTGCGCCTTCCTCGAGCTGATGATCCCCCATCACGAGGGCGCGATTAGGATGGCACGCGCGGAGCTCGAGCCGGGGATCCACGCCGAGCTGCGGCGGATGTCGGAGGACATCATCGATGCACAGGGCTTCGAGATCCGGCAGATGAGGCGCTATCAGCGCAGGTGGTGCGAGAACTCGGCCTAGCGCGCGCCCCCCGTCGCTTCCAGGGGAGTCGGTCCTGCCCTACCGTCCTGACTTTTCCCGGCAGGGTGAGGAAAAGTCAGGACGACGCGGAATTTCAAGCCCCATCGCTCGAGAAGCCCCGCGGGAAGCGATGTAGCGCGCGCGCTAGCGGGCGGCCGGCGCCCCCGGATCCGCATCGCGGGCCGGCTGTTCCCGGGCCCCATTCGGGCCGCCGGCCATCAGCGGCGCGACCAGGTCCCCCATCGTGATGTCGCGCAGGAGCGCATGCCCGATCCGGGGATGGCGCATGGCGACGTCAGGATGGAACTCATACCGGTTGCGGCGCCCCATCCGCTCCCGCGAGATATAGCCCGCCTCCTCGAGGTCGGCGATGATGCGATGCGCCGCCCGCTCCGTGATCCCGCACGCCTCGGCGATCTCGCGCAGCCGGATCTCCGGTTCGTGCGCAACGCACAGCAGCACCTGTGCGTGGTTGGTGATGAATTTCCACTCTGCCACGGTTTTATTGCCCTCGGGCTTACTGCCCTGGGGCCGAATCCCGGAACCAGCTTACCGGAATTGCGATTCAGGAATTGGGCCTTCGGGGCGGGATCTCTGAACCGCGATCGCGTGATTGACGTAGAGTTGCCGCTTGTATTGATTGGCGCGAGAACCCGCGCGTCAGGGGAGCGGGCCGCGCACGAAGGGGGGAGAGGTCGGATGACGCGCAACCTACGTCGGCTCACTGTGTCCGCCGTGACACTGATCGCCCTCGCCGCTTTGGCGGCCGGTGCGGGGGCGAACCACTCGGCGAAGGAGCACGTCTCGGTCGGCCCGACCGGCGGGAACGGCGTCGGGGACGTGTTCTTCGACGCCGTGTCTGCGGACGGCAGCCGCGTGTTCTTCGACACGGACGAGCAGCTCGTGAGCGGGGACACCGACGCGGGCTTCGACGTCTACGAGCGCCACGGAGGCACGACCAGCCTGGTCTCGACGGGACCCAGCGGCGGCAACGGCGCGTTTGACGTCTTCTTCGCGGACTCGTCGGCCGACGGCACGCGCGCCGTCTTCGAGACCGACGAGCGCCTGACGCCCGCCGACACCGACAGCTCCTTCGACGTCTACGAGCGCGCGGGTGGGACGACCACCCTCGTCTCCACCGGCCCGTCCGGCGGGAACGGCCCGCCGGACGTGATTTTCCAGACGATCTCGCGTGACGGCACCCGGGTCTTCTTCGAGACCGAGGAGCAGCTGGTGAGCTCGGACACCGATCTGGAGCCCGACCTGTATGAGCGTTCCGGCGGCACCACCCAGCTCGTCTC
>JBOGZM010000070.1:0-5534 GCA_050697255.1 Solirubrobacterales bacterium | reverse complement strand
GGGGTCGCCCGCGGTGGTTGAGCTCCGGTTCACGACGGGCGGCCGCCCGGCGCCCCTCTGAGGGCAAGTCTGAGCGCGTGCTCACACCCCGCCGCAAAGGGGGGTCTGACGGAGTCTGAACCGTCTGTTCCGACCACTACAGTGAAGCCCGATCGGCAGCCCTCGCACCGGCTCAGCGCCGACGGCCGCCGGACCCATTTTTTTCGCTTTCTAGAGGGAAATTCGCGCCTCTTGGCGCGCCGGATCCGAGCCGTGACCTGTTAGAATTGCCTGCACAGGACTTAGCGCTTTCACCCGCGCGCACACCGCAGTCATCGAAGGCGCGTGCGTGCTCTTGAGAAGGCGTGATTACCGGCGGCCCCGGTCGCCATACCAGGAGGAATGCATTGCCGAAGAGCGGGTCGCCTAAGAGTACGGCTGGAGACGGGGCTCCAAAGCGGCGCTCCAAGTCCGGCAAGGATGGCGCGGCCAGCTACAAGGCCGCCAACATCACGGTCCTCGAGGGTCTCGAGGCGGTCCGCAAGCGCCCCGGCATGTACGTCGGGTCGACGGGTGAGCGGGGCCTCCACCACCTCGTCTACGAGGTCGTCGACAACTCCGTTGACGAGGCGCTCGCCGGCTTCTGCGATTCCGTCCGGATCGTGCTCCAGCCGGACAACAGCGTCACGGTCACCGACAATGGCCGTGGCATCCCCGTCGACCTTCACGAGAAGGAGCAGCGTCCTGCGGCCGAGGTCGTGCTGACCGTCCTGCACGCCGGCGGCAAGTTCGGCGACGGTGGCGGCTACAAGGTCTCGGGCGGTCTGCACGGCGTCGGTGTGTCGGTCGTGAACGCTCTGTCCGAGCGGCTCGACCTGGAGGTCCGGCGCGACGGCCACGTGTGGACGCAGACCTATGAGCGCGGGGTCCCTCAGGGGGCGCTCGAGCGTGGTCCGGAGACCTCGGACCACGGCACCAGGATCACGTTCCTTCCCGACCTCGAGATCTTCGAGGAGATCGTGATCGACTTCGAGACGCTCTCCCAGCGGATGCGCGAAACCGCCTTCCTCACGCGCGGGCTGCGCATCGAGCTGGTGGACGAGCGCGGCTCCGGCGAGCAGATCGAGTTCCGCTACGAGGGCGGCATTCGCGACTTCGTCGCGTACCTGAACGAGAACAAGGACCCGATCCACCGCAGGATCGTCTACTTCGAAGGCGAGTCCGATGACGGGCAGGCCGAGATCTCGATGCAGTGGAACTCTTCCTACCAGGAATCGATCTTCAGCTTCGCCAACAACATCAACACCACCGAGGGCGGCACCCACCTGTCGGGGTTTCGCTCGGCGCTCACGCGCACGCTCAACGACTACGCACGCAAGAAGGGGCTGCTGAAGGAAAAGGACGAGAACCTGGCCGGCGAGGACGTGCGCGAGGGCCTCACCGCGATCGTGTCGGTGAAGCTGCACGACCCGCAGTTCGAGGGCCAGACGAAATCCAAGCTCGGCAATCCCCCGATGAAGGGCTTCGTCGAGTCGACGGTGAACCGCAAGCTGGGTGAGTTCCTCGAGGAGAACCCGGCCGAGGCGAACCAGATCATCGGCAAGGCGATCGCGGCGTCACGTGCGCGCGACGCTGCGCGAAAGGCCCGGGACCTGACGCGCCGGAAGTCGGCGCTCGAGAACTCGACGCTGCCCGGGAAGCTCGCGGATTGCTCCGTGAAGGACCCTGCGCTCGCGGAGCTGTTCATCGTGGAGGGCGACTCGGCCGGCGGCAGCGGCAAGCAGGCGCGCGACCGCAACACGCAGGCCGTGCTGCCGCTGCGCGGCAAGATCATCAACGTCGAGAAGAACCGCATCGACAAGGTGCTCTCGAACGAGGAGATTCAGGCGCTCGTGACGGCGATCGGCACCGGGATCCGCGAAGAGTTCGACCTCGAGCAGCTGCGCTACCACAAGGTGATCCTGATGACGGACGCCGACGTCGACGGTGCACATATCCGTACGCTGGTGCTGACCTTCCTGTTCCGCGAGATGCAGGGCCTGATCGAGGCGGGCCACGTCTACATCGCAAAGCCGCCGCTCTACCGGTTGAAGGCGGGCAGCAGGGAGCAGTACATCGAGAAGGAAGGCGAGCTCGAGGAGATGCTGCTGCGTGACAAGCTCGATCGGATCGAGGTTGCCGATCGTTCTGCGAACGCGTTCAGTCTCACTCAGCAGCGTTGGCAACGTCTCACGAGGCTGGTCAAGGAGTACGAGGGGTGGGCCTCCGCGCTGCGGGCGGAGCACGGCCACGAGGTGATCACCTTCCTGGAGGAGTCGGCGGTGCTCGACCAGGGTCTGATCGAGGCCGACAAGGTGGTGGCGCAGCTGAGGAAGAAGGCGCCGGACGGCGAGCCCTACGACACCGAGGTGCTTTCTCAGAATGGCGCCGGGTCAATCCGGATCAAGGCGATCGAGCGTAAGAGCGGCCTCGCGACGACCCATTCGCTCGGACGCGAGATCTTCGACTCGCGCGAGTACCGTCAGCTCGTGCGGGTTCACCAGGAGCTCCAGAAGCTCGCGGGCACGCCGCCGTTCAGGCTGAGCCTCGGCGGCGACGAGGCCGAGGCGCTGTCGTTCGAGGAGCTGCGCGAGCGCGTGCTCCAGTTGGCGAAGCGTGGCGTGCGGCTGCAGCGGTTCAAGGGCCTCGGGGAGATGAATGCCGACCAGCTGCGTGAGACGACCATGGATCCGGCGTCCCGCACGCTGCAACTGGTCACGATCGACGACGCATCGGCGGCCGACCAGCTGTTCTCGATGCTGATGGGGGACCAGGTCGAGCCCCGACGCGCATTCATCGAGAAGCACGCCCGGGACGTGCAGTTCCTTGACGTCTAGGGGGTGACCGATGGCGACGCTTGACGCGCTGACAGGCAACATCGAGCCGCGCGGGCTGCGGGAGGAGATGCGCTCCTCCTACATGGACTACGCGATGAGCGTGATCGTCGGCCGCGCCCTGCCGGACGTGCGCGACGGCCTGAAGCCGGTCCATCGCCGCGTGCTGTTCGCCATGCACGAGGCTGGGCTGCAGCCAACGCGCGCCTACCGGAAGTGCGCGCGCGTGGTCGGCGACGTGATGGGGAACTTCCACCCGCACGGCGACTCCGCGATCTACGACACGCTCGCGCGAATGGCACAGGACTTCGCGTTGCGCTACCCGCTCGTCGACGGCCAGGGCAACTTCGGCTCGATCGACGACGACCCGCCGGCCGCGATGCGCTACACCGAGGCCCGCTTGGCGCGCCTCGCGACCGAGATGCTGCGCGACATCGACGCGGACACCGTCGACTTCACTCCCAATTACGACGAGTCGCGTCAGGAGCCGCTGATCCTGCCGGCCCGGTTCCCGAACCTGCTCGTGAACGGGTCGGCCGGCATCGCCGTCGGAATGGCGACCAACATCCCGCCGCACAACCTGCGCGAGACGATCGATGCGGTTGTGGCCTACGTCGACGATCGCGAGATCGACGTCGCCGGCCTGATGCAGCACATCAAGGGCCCCGACTTCCCTACCGGCGGCTACATCGTCGGCCGTGAGGGGATCAAGGAGGCCTACGAGACCGGCCGCGGCCGGGTCGTGATGCGGGGCCGGGCGCACATCGAGCCGCTGCGAGGTGGCAAGGAGGCGATCATCGTCACCGAGCTGCCCTTCATGGTGAAGAAGGGCGGCGACGGGGGGCTGATCAAGAAGATCGCAACCCTCGTGCACGACAAGAAGATCTCCGAGATCAGCGACCTGCGCGACGAGACCGATCGCTCGGGCATGCGGCTCGTGATCGAGCTGAAGCGTGACGCGATCCCCGAGGTCGTGCTGAACAAGCTCTACAAGCACACGTCGCTACAGCAGACCTTCGGCGTGAACATGGTCGCGCTCGCCGACGGCGTGCCGCGCACGCTCGACCTGCGCGAGATCATCCGTTACTACGTCCTCCACCAGAAGGAGGTCGTGACCCGGCGCACCAAGGACGAGCTGCAGCGCGCCGAGCGCCGCGCGCACATCCTCGAGGGCCTGCTGATCGCGCTGTCGAACATCGACGCGGTGATCCAGCTGATCCGGTCCTCGCCGGATCCCGAGCAGGCGCGCGCGGGACTGATCGAGAAGTTCGAGCTGTCGGCCGAGCAGGCCCAGGCGATCCTCGACATGCGCCTCCAGCGTCTGACCGCGCTCGAGACAGACAAGATCAAGTCCGAGCACGCCGACCTGATCGAGCGCATCAAGGAGCTGCGCGCGATCCTCGGCGAGGAAGAGCGCCTGTACGAGCTGATCAAGGAAGAGCTGCTCGAGATCAGGGAGATCTACGGCGACGAGCGCCGCAGCGAGATCATCGCCGCCGAGGGTGAGGTCGACCTCGAGGACATGATCGCCGAGGAGCAGATGGTGATCTCCATCACCCGCTCCGGCTACATCAAGCGGCTGCCGCTGTCGACCTACCGGAAACAGAAGCGCGGCGGCGTGGGCGTGATCGGGATGGAGACGAAGGAGGACGACTACATCGAGCACCTGCGCATCTGCTCGACACACGACTTCCTGTTGTTCTTTACCAACATGGGCAAGGTGTATCGCCTGAAGGTGTACGAGCTGCCCGAGGGGGCGCGCACGGCCAAGGGCCGCGCGCTCGTCAACCTGCTGCCTCTGCGCGAGGACGAGCGGGTGCGCGCCGTGATCCCGACGCGCGACTTCTCCGAGCACAAGTACGTCGTGTTCGGGACGCGCAAAGGCCTGATCAAGAAGACGGAGCTGACCGCGTACAACACGCCGATCAGGGCCGACGGCATCATCGCGATCAAGCTGCGTGACGGCGACTCCCTCGTGGACGTCCGGGGGACCAGTGGGGAGGACGACATCATCATGGTCTCGCGCTCCGGTTACGCCGCCCGCTTCAACGAGTCCAGGGTGCGGTCGATGGGCCGCGACACCACGGGTGTCCGTGGCATGAACGTCTCGGAGAAGGACAACGCGGTGCTGGCGATGGATGTGGCGCGCGACGAGACCGAGCTGTTCGTCGTGACCGAGAACGGATTCGGCAAACGCAGCCCGATCACCGACTACCCGGTGAAGGGCCGCGGCACGAAGGGCGTCAAGACCATCCAGATGACCGAGCGCAAGGGCGCGCTCGCCGGCGCGTTGATCGTTCGCGAGCACCAGGAGCTGGTGTTCATCTCGCAGAGCGGGATGGTGCAGCGCACGAGTGTGCGCGGAATATCGAGGATGGGCCGCTCCACCCAGGGCGTGAAGGTCATGAACCTGCGTGGCGACGACACCGTTAGCGCGGTGGCGCTCGTCCAGGAGAGCGATGCGGAGATCGGCGCATCGGCGGGTGAGGAAAACGGCGCGTCACCGCAGCTCTCCGCCGAGGACGACGCGGGGTCCGAAGCGCCGGCGGGCAACGGAACGCCTGCCGACTAGACCAGGTACTGCTTCCACGTCGCCGGAATTACCGGGGCTGCGACGCGGATGAACACGGTCGGGCCAGGGGCTCGGGGCGCCTTGCGTGGGCGCATGCCGGTCTCCACCGG
>JBOGZM010000069.1:0-6292 GCA_050697255.1 Solirubrobacterales bacterium | reverse complement strand
GCATCCGGCTGGTCCACAAGTACCGCGAGGTCTACGAGTGACCGCCGTGAGCCGGGTCGTCGGCAGCGCACCCACCCGCGACCGTGTGAAGGGGCTGGCGTTCCAGGCGCTGCTCGTCCTCAGCCTCTCGATCGGGTTCGTGACGCTGATCGCGCTGCTCGTCGATGTCGCGAGTGACGGCCTCAACAAGCTGAGCTGGGACTTCGTGTCGTCGTTCCCGTCCTCGCTGCCGGGTCGGGCCGGCATCCAATCGCCGCTCGTCGGAACCATCCTCCTGATGTTCCTGGTCGCGCTGTTCACCGTGCCAATCGGTGTCGGCGCCGCTCTCTACCTGGAGGAGTACGCGGACAGGGAGCGCTGGTACAACCGCGCGATCGAGATCAACATCCAGAACCTGGCCGCGGTGCCGTCGATCGTGTACGGCATCCTGGGTTTGGCGTTCCTCGTGAGGGGGCTTGATCTGGGCCGTGTGCTGCTGGCGGGGGCGTTGACCCTGACGCTCCTTGTGCTGCCGATCGTGATCATCGCGGCCCGTGAGGCGATCCGCGCGGTCCCGGACTCGATTCGCGAGGGAGCGCTGGCGCTCGGGGCCACGCGCTGGCAGATGATCAGACGGCAGATCCTGCCGGCCGCGGTGCCGGGCATCGCGACCGGGTCGATCCTCGCGCTGTCGCGCGCGATCGGGGAGACGGCGCCCCTGATCCTGATCGGCGCGATCGTGTTCGTGCCGTTCAACCCGACGAGCCTCGACAGCGCGTTCACGGCGCTCCCGATCCAGATCTTCAACTGGACGACGCGGCCGCAGGAGGAGTTCAAGCTTCTGGCCGCCGCGGCCATCATCGTGCTGCTCGGACTGCTGCTCACGATGAACGCCTTCGCCATATGGCTCAGAAACAAGTATCAACGCAGGTGGTAAGGATGCCGACTGAACAGATCATGGAGTCTTCGGAGCAGACCACTCCCCGAGCTCCCCTCACCGACCGCCCGACCACGCACGTGGAGACCCGACGACCCGACGACGCTCCGGTGGAGCCGGCAGAGCCGATCTTCGAGGTCCGGGACGTGGGCGTCAGCTACGACGGCAACCCGGCGGTGCGCAACATCTCGCTGGACATCGGGCACAACCGCATCACGGCCCTGATCGGGCCCTCCGGATGCGGGAAGAGCACGCTGATCCGCTGCTTCAACCGGATGAACGACCTGATCTCCGGCGCGACGGTGGACGGCTCGATCCTCTACCACGGCCAGGACCTCTACGGCGCCGGCGTCGATCCGGTCGAGGTGCGCAAGCTGATCGGGATGGTGTTCCAGAAGCCGAACCCGTTCCCGAAGTCGATCTACGACAACATCGCCTTCGGGCCACGCGTGATCGGGATGAAGGGCGACATGGACAGGATCGTCGAGCGGGCCCTGCAGCGGGCCGCGCTGTGGGACGAGGTCAAGGACCGCCTGAAGGAGAACGCCTACCGCCTCTCCGGCGGCCAGCAGCAGCGCCTCTGCATCGCCCGCTGCCTGGCGGTCGAGCCCGACGTGATCCTGATGGACGAGCCGTGCTCGGCGCTCGACCCGATCGCCACGTCCCGCATCGAGGACCTGATGCTCGACCTGAAGAACCGCTACTCGATCGTGATCGTCACCCACAACATGCAACAGGCCGCGCGCGTGTCGGACATGACTGCTGTGCTGATGCCCGAGGTGCGCGACGGCGACAAGACCATCGGCCACATCGTCGAGTACGCGGAGACGAACAAGATCTTTACGAACCCCGACAACAAGCGCACGGAGGACTACATCACCGGGAGGGTCGGTTAGCCATGGCGGAGGTCCGCGTCGAGTTCCACGAGCAGCTGCGCGAGCTCGAGCAGGAGACGCTTGCCACGATCGAGCTGGATCGAGTGGCGCTCGACCATGCGATTGAGGCGGTCCTGCAGCGGGACAACGAGCTGGCCGTGATGGTGATCGAGGGCGATGACCGCATCGACGGGCGCTACCTCGACGTCCATCAGGGCATCCTCAGCCTGCTGGCGCGCCAGAACCCGGTCGCCAGCGACCTGCGCCTGGTAGCCGCGCTGCTCCACACGATCATGCACATCGAGCGCATCGGGGACCTGTGCGTGAACATCGCGAAGCTCGTGCCCCTGATGGGCGAGCCGCCCGCCGGCGCGGGCGAGATCATGGCGAAGCTGGAGGCGGCGGCGAACCAGGCGCGCGACCAACTCAAGCAGGCGCAGCTCGCGTTCGCGCAGCGCAACGTGAGCCTGGCCGAGGACCTGGTCCGCCAGGACGACGTGATCGACTCACTCAACCGCCAGATCTTCCAGGGGGCGGTCGACATCGGCGGCAGCGACGCCCGCACGCGGGAGTGGGGCGCGCACGCGATGCTGATCGCGCGCTATCTCGAGCGGATCGGCGACCACACCGTCGACATCGGGGAGCAGATCGCATTCGTGATCAGCGGGGAGTTCAGGGAGTTCACGGACGCGTCCCGTCCGGGCGGCGTACCGGCGTAGCTTGGCGCCGCTGAACGCGGCGCCTATTCGAACGTCGCCGACTGCACCCCGGTCGCGATCAAGCCCAGCACGATCATGGCGGCGGCGACCCGGTACACGACGAAGATGTCGTAGTTGTGCGTCTGGAGGTACCGCAGCATCCACCAGATCGCCGCGAAGCCCGACGCGGCGGCGGCCAGGATGCCGACCACGAACGGGCCCGTCGCACCGGCAGGCACGCCGGTCACCGCCAGGTCGATTCCCTCGTACAGGACCGCGCCGAACGTGATCGGCGCCAGCAGCAGGAACGAGAAGCGGGCGGCGGCCCGGCGCGTGAGCCCGAGTGCCCGGGCGGCGGTGATCGTGATCCCGGAACGGGAGGTGCCGGGCGCCAGTGCGACCGCCTGCGCGAACCCGATCGTGAGCGCGCCCCGCCAGCCCAGGCCGCTCATCTCGCGTCGCTCCGGCAGGCGGTCCGCGAGCCCCAGCAGGAGGCCGAACACCGCCAGCAGGATCGCGATCTGCCACGGCTGGCCCAGCTTTTCCTCGATCGTGGTCTCGGCCGCGGCGCCGATCGCGGCGGCGGGCAGCGTGGCGAGCGCGATCAGCCAGGCCATGCGCTCGTCCTCGGATTCGACGCGGCGGGTGTGCACCGTGCGCAGAAAGCCGCGCGCGTACGCGACCAGCTCGACGCGGAAGTAAACGAGCACGGCCACCAGCGTGCCGGCGTGCAGCGCGACGTCGAAGCTCTTGTTGAAGTCTGGGTTCTGCTCGAGGTAGTGGAAGTCCAGGAGCCAGGGCACCAGGATCAGGTGCCCCGATGACGAGATGGGGAGAAACTCGGTCAGCCCCTGGACGACGCCGAGCAGCAGCGCCTGGAGCTCGTTCATGCGGCCGGGAGCCTACATACCGGCGCCGTCGGCTCAGCGCGAAGTAGCGGGGCGCGCGCGGGGGGTCCCGCGCACGCCAGGCACGGAAGCTGATCCGGCGTCGGCGGGCGACGCCGGGCTTGAGAGCGCGCGCGGCGCGGGGTGCGCGCGGCTCGGTGTGAGGGCCGTCACGGCGGCCTCCCACAGTGCGCTCGGGACCGACCGGTGGGCCGGGTGGATCTCCATCATCAGCGGGGCCTCGTGCATGAGGAGGGAGCCGGACACCTCATCCCAAGGGAGCGTCAGGTGGAACTGGCGCACGACGTCGAGCACAGGCTCCACGAGGGTCTGCGTCTCGACGCCCATGAAGCCCGCCACCACGTGGGCGTGGCCGACGTCGAGCAGCATCCCGTACGCCGGGCTGTCGAGCCGCTGCACGAGGTCGCGTACCGACAGCGGGTCGTGGCAGACACTGGACCGCCCGGGGTAGACGGGACAGAGGTTCTCCAGGCAGACGCGCAGCCGCAGGACCTCGGCTGTCAGCGCCAGCCGGCGCAGCGCGCGCTCCTCCTCGCCAGACTCGGACCCGCGGCGGTCGAAGTCGAGGGCGTGGTAGACGAGCATCTCCGCCCCGATGGTGTGGCTGTACTCGAGCAGTCCCTCGAACGCCCGGTAGTGGAGCGCGGAACCCAGCTTGAGGCTCGTCGGGCCGTGCACGACGATCCTGAGGTCGGTGACCTCCAGCGACCGCCGCAGCGCCACCGCGTGCCGGATGGCATGCCGCGGGTCGGCCAGCATCTCGACCGGCGGCGCGGCGACCTGGACCCAGGCAAAGCCCGCTGCCTCGATCGCCTTCAGCGCCGCCGCGCTCGGCCACCACTCGTAGGGGACGTTCAGGCCGAGGCGGGGGTCGAGGCTGTGCCGCTCCGGTGTTGCCATCGAGAGCAACGGTAGATCAGCCCAAAATGGGCGAAGTTACCCAGCCGTGACCACGATGTTGAACCGCTGTTAACGGCGAACGGCCGGTTCCGGGCGCTGCGGTAGAGTGGCCCGCATGCGCATGAGGTCCCTGCTCACCGTCATGGCCACCCTGGCCCTCTCGCTGCTGCTGGCGGCGCCGGCGATCGCGGCCAAGGGCGGCGAGGGGCTGTACGGCAAGACGAACGACAAGGTGATCACGAACTTCGGGTTCGGGCTGATGATCTTCTTCGTCGTGCTGGTGGTTGGCCTCAGCATCGCGCAGTGGCAGCTCGAGAAGCGCAAGCAGCGCAGGTAGCCGACCGCCGCGCTGACACGCACGCCACGCGCGGATACGCTGAGCGGGTGGGCGGCACGCGCATCACCGCAGACCACGAGGCCTGGCAGCCGGTCGGCGGCGAGGAGCAGTGGTCGGACTCCTTCTACTTCGGCGGCGGAGACGGCCACGGGCTCGCCTTCTACGCCCGCGTGGGGCGGCGGCCGAACGAGACCGTCACGGAGGGGGCGCTGGGGGTGTGGCTGCCGGGCCAGGGCTTCCTCCTGAGCTTCGCGCGCACGCCGCCCGGCCAGGCCGTCGCCGCCGGCCCGCTGTCGTTCGAGTGCCTGCTCCCGCTGGTCGTGTGGGAGGTCCGCTTCGAGGGCGAGGGCCGGCTGTTCGAGCGCGCCGAGCACGTCGCCACCGACCGGGACGCATACCGGACCGTGCCGGCGAGCGTGGCGCTCCGGTTCGCCGCCTGGGGCGAACCGCTGTCGTTCGAGTCCGGGCTGGCCGAGGGCGTCGCGACCGACCACTACGAGCAATCCGGCTCGGTCGCCGGGACCCTGATCGTCGACGGGCGCCGGCATCCGCTCGCCGGGCGCGGGATGCGGGACCACTCCTGGGGCGTGCGCGACTGGCAGCAGGTTCCCTACTGGCGCTGGTTCGGAATGGTCGCGGACCCTGACAACTTCATCGTGCTGAACAACGTCGGGCTGCGCGACGGCGGCGAGACCGCGGGCGGCTTCATGATGCGCGAGGGCGAGATCGCGGCGATCGTTGCGTGTGAGACCGACTCTGAGCTGGACCCGGAGCTCGGCGTTCAGCGCTCCTTCGCAGCGCATGCGACCGATGCGATGGGGCGCGAAACGACGCTCACCGGGCGCGCTCTCGAGGTGGCGCCGCTGCGCCAGCGCCGCGACGGGAGGCTGACCCACGTGAACGAGGCCCTCACCGACTACGAGTGGGAGGGCCGGCGCGGCACGGGAATTTCGGAGTACCTCGTACAGATACCGGCCGCGGGCTCGGTGCCTCGGTGAGCGCGCTCGCGGCTAAGCACGGCGACATCCACACCCGGCCGGCGGAGCTGCTGCGGAACCTGATCCGGTTCGACACCACGAACCCGCCCGGGAACGAGCGCGCCTGCATCGCCTACATCGAGGGACTGATCGGCGAGGCCGGCATCGATTCCGTGATCCGTGCGCGTGACCCGGCGCGGCCGAACCTGATCGCCCGCCTGCCTGGCCGCGGGGCGGCGCCGCCCCTGCTGCTCCAGGGACATGTGGATGTGGTCGGCACCGCCGGCCAGGCCTGGTCGCACCCACCCTTCGACGCGGTCGAAGCCGATGGCTGCATCTGGGGCCGTGGCGCCGTCGACATGAAGGGCGGCGTGGCGATGATGCTCTCGGCGTTCCTGCGCGCGCGGGCCGAGGAGCTGGAGCCGCCCGGCGACGTGATCTTCTGCGCGCTCGCCGACGAGGAGAACATGAGCCCGTTCGGAGCACAGTGGCTGGTGGCCGAGCACGCCGAGCTGTTCGCGGGCGTGCGCAACGCGCTGGGCGAGTTCGGCGGCTTCACGACGCATGCCGGGGGGCGCCGCTTCTACCCGATCCAGGTCGCCGAGAAGGAGGTGTGCACCGTGCAGGCCACGCTGCGCGGGCCTGCCGGGCACGGCTCGATGCCGGTGCGCGGCGGCGCGA
>JBOGZM010000068.1:0-11428 GCA_050697255.1 Solirubrobacterales bacterium | reverse complement strand
GAGAGGGTGCGGGTCCGCTCGTTGCGTTTCTCCTCGAGCGAGAAGATCTCGAGCAACTCGCGGGCACGCTCGCGGCGCTCGCGCCTGGGCATCCCGAAGTAGCCGGCGTGGTAGTCGAGCGTCTCCTCGACGGTCAGAAACCAGTCGAGGTTCAACTCCTGCGGCGCCAGCCCGACGGCCTGGCGGGCCTCGCCATAGTGGCCGATCGCGTCATGCCCGAATACCCGGATTTCCCCGGACGTGGGCTGCGCGAGCCCGGTCGTGCAGTGGATCAGCGTCGACTTGCCGGCTCCGTTCGGGCCCAACAACCCGAAGAACTCTCCGGCCTCGACGTCGAGGGAGACGTCGTGCAGGGCCTCCACCCCGGTCGGGTAGCGCTTCGTCAGATCTTGGATGTGCAGGGCCCTGTCTCTCACCGGCCCAACGGTAGCTGAGAGCGTTTAGGGCTCCTCCGCCCCGCTGTCAGGGAGTGCATGTCGCGAAAGAACGACTCGAACTGGTGCGCCGGCCGGTGGATGTTGACGATTCGGACCATGCGGGCCACTGAGCCGGCTTGTATGCGAGTTGCCAGTCGGCCGCCGAGCGACTTCGGCATACGCGCGTCGGGCTGTGTAGCGTGCTGCGGCGATGCGATCACTTGCCATAGTGCTCGGCTCGTTCGTCCTGTTGCTAGCCGGGGTCCGCACCGATATCGGCGTCTCCGCCGCGCAGCAGCAGGACGGAAAGGGCGCCAAGGAGTCCGTCTATGACCCGCGCCGGTTCGCGTCGCGGCCCGATCTGAGACCGCCCAAGATCAACGTCACGAAGCCGCCGCGGCGCGCGGCGCCCGGATACTTCTTCTTCTCCGTCCGCGTCCGGAAGGGCACCCCGGACCAGTACGGCCCGATGATCGCCGACGAGCGCGGCGAGGTGATCTGGTTCAACCCGCGCAACATCACCTTCAGCTCGAACCTGCACGCGATCAACTACATGGGCCGCCCGGCCCTGACCTGGTGGGAGGGCAGGATCTTCCCCGGCTACGGCCGCGGCGATTGGATCGTCGTCGACCGGTCGTACAAGCAGATCGCACAGATCAAGGGCGGCAACGGCCAGCAGACCGACTTCCACGACGTCCGTTTCACGGACAGGACGGTGATCGTCATGAACTTCGTCACGGTCAATCGCGACCTCTCGGCGTTCGGGGGCGCGCCGAACACGAACGTGCTCGACAACGTCGTGCAGGAGATCGACCTGAAGACCGGCAAGGTCCTGTTCCAGTGGAGCGCGCTCGACCACGTCGCGCTCAGCGAGTCGTCGCGCCCGCCGCCGACCGAAGCCGGCAAGCCCTACGACTTCTTCCACATGAACTCGCTCGACATCGACAAGGATGGGCACCTCCTGATCGGGGCGCGACGGACGAACTCGGTTTTCAAGGTCCACCGCAAGACCGGCGCGGTCATATGGCGCCTCGGCGGCAGGTGCAGCACCTTCGAGACGGGTCCGGGCACCGAGTTCATCGACCTGCGCCTCGCCGGCAGGTGCAGCACCTTCGAGATGGGCCCGGGCACCGAGTTCATCGCCCAGCACGACGCCCGGCGAAACGTGGACGGGTCGATCACGATCTTCGACAACGGCCAGCGCTCGAAGGGCTACACGCGGTCTCGAGGCATCTCGCTGAGGCTCGACACGAACAAGCGTGAGGCCAGACTGCGCCGCACGTACCGCAACCCGGTCGACAAGCTATCCCGCCTCCAGGGCAACTTCCAGCCGCTTTCGAACGGCCGCTTCCTGGCCGGGTGGGGGAACCTCCCGAACTACACGGAGTTCGACCGCAGTGGCAGGCTGATCTACAACGCCGAGCTGCCGCAAGGCGTCAACAGCTACCGCGTGTACAAGATGCGCTGGTCCGGGCGCCCGGCCGAGGAGCCGGCGATCGCGGTGCGCGAGCTGAGCCAAGAGAGTCTGCGGGTGTACGCGAGCTGGAACGGCGCCACTGGCGTGGCGACGTGGCAGGTGCTCGCCGGCTCGAGCCGCGGCAACCTGGAGCCGGTTCGGACCGAGCGCAAGCGCGGCTTCGAGACCAGGATCGACCTCCGCACCCGTGCGCGCTACTTCCAGGTCAGGGCCAGGTCCCAGCGGGGGCGGACGCTCGGGGCCTCGAAGATCGCGCGACGCTAGCCAGGAAGAGCGCCGTTCTGGCAGACTCTCCGGGGTGCCCGGGCCGAATCCAGGCGACGCGACCTCGGTCGACGACCATCGCTTGGCGGCCGCGCTCGCCGCGGGCGCCGGCCGGCTGCTGCTGGCCGTGCGCGAGGCCGGGCTGATCGAGGGCAAGGCGCTGGGGAGCGCCGGCGATGCCGTCGCGCAGGAGTGGCTGAACCGCGCGCTGAGGGCGTCCCGACCCGATGACGCCGTGCTGTCCGAGGAGGCCGCCGACGACCAGAGCCGGCTGGACGCGGGGCGCGTATGGATCATCGACCCGCTGGACGGCACCCGCGAGTTCAGCGAGGGGCGCCACGACTGGGCTGTGCACGTCGCGCTGGCGATCGAGGGCGTGCCGGGGCCCGCCGCCGTCGCGCTGCCGGGCCTGGAACGGGTCATGTCCACCGCCGACGTCCCGGCGCCCGACGGTGGGCACGGCGAGCGGCTGCGCATTGCGGTCAGCCGCAGCCGTCCGCCGGCCGAGGCCGAGCAGCTCGCCGGGCGCCTGGACGCCGAGCTCGTCCCGATGGGCTCCGCGGGCTTCAAGGCGATGGCAGTCGTCCGGGGAGACGCCGACGCCTACGTGCACGCAGGCGGCCAGTACGAGTGGGACTCCGCCGCGCCCGTGGGCGTTGCGGCCGCGGCCGGGCTGCACACCAGTCGGTTCGACGGCTCACCGCTGGCCTACAACCGTCCCGACCCGTACCTGCCCGACCTGATCGTCTGCCGCCCCGACCTCGCGGACCGGATCCTGTCTGCGCTGGCCGCCTGAGCCGCGGGGACCCGGCGTCGGCGCTGGTACCATCCGCCGCCGTGCTCCGGCCTCTCCGCGGCATCTCGAGGCGCGACGGCCGCCGCCGACACGCGCCGCTCGTATCGCTCTTGGCGCTGACCCTGGCGCTGGGTGCCTGCGGTGACGACGGCGAATCGTCGCCGGCGTCGGGCGCCCCGGCGGCGGGCACGGCGCCCGCCGAGTCGGCCACGGTCAGCACGGTCGACCTGCCGGGTTTCGGCACCGTGCTGGCGGCCGGATCCGGGGACACCGTGTTGGTGCACACGAGCGACCCGGCGGGCGGCAGCTCCTGCACGGGCAAGTGCGCCAGGGAGTTCAAACCGCTCGAGCCCGAGGGCGAGCCGACCGCCGGCCCCGGGACGGACGCCGCGCTGCTCTCGTCCTTCAAACGCAAGGACGGCACGGAGCAGGTCCTCTACGACGACAAGGCGCTCTACACGCACACGGGGCCGGGCTCGATCTCCGGCGCCGGGACCGAGTCGCACGGCGGGACCTGGCTTCTGATCGAGCCCTCGGGCGACGAGATCCGCGGCTCCGAAACCGGCGGGTACTGATCTGGTGAAGATCGCGGACGCCCCAGCCGCCGTCCGGGCCGGCGAGCCAGTGCTGTTTTCCCCTAGCAAGCGGCTGATCCTGGCCGTCTGCTGCGTCGCCCAGTTCCTGGTCATCCTCGACCTGTCGATCGTGATCGTCGCGCTGCCGTCGATCCAGACCGGCCTGAAGATCTCCTCCGCCGACCTGCAGTGGGTCGTCGACGCCTACGCGATCCTGTTCGCCGGCTTCCTGATGCTCGCCGGCCGGGTCGGCGACGTGCGCGGCCAGCGGCGCACGTTCGTCGTGGCTCTGGGCCTGTTCGGCCTCGCGTCGCTGATCGCAGGGGTGGCGTCCAGCCCGGGGATGCTGATCGTGGGCCGCGGCATGCAGGGGCTCGCCGGCGCCGGAATGGCGGCGGCCTCGCTGGCGATCATCACCTCGTCCTTCGCGGGGCCCGAACGCGCCCGCGCGATCGGACTCTGGGGTGCGATGAACGGGCTCGGCGGCGCCACCGGGGTGATCGCCGGTGGAGTGATCACCGAGCTGCTGAGCTGGCGCTGGGTGCTGCTGTTCAACGTGCCCGTCGCGGTGGCCGCGGCGATCGTGGCCGGCATCGTCGTCGCGGAACGGCGCGGGCACGAGCGCAGGAGCTTCGACATCGCCGGCGCCCTCGTGCTGACCGCCGGACTGCTGCTGACGGCCTATGGCGCCGTCACCGCCGGCAGCGAGGGCTGGGGATCGGCCGACGCGCTCGTCCCGATCGGGGCCGGAACGCTCCTGCTGGGACTGTTTTTCGCGATCGAGAGGAGCACCAAAGACCCGCTGATCCCGCCCGGCGTGCTCAGCCCGCAGGTGAGCGCGATCAACCACATCGTCCTGTTTTTCAGCGCGGCGATCTTCTCGATGTGGTTCGTCAGCTCGCTCTACCTGCAGCAGGTGCTCGCCCTCTCGCCGCTGGAGACTGGCGTGGCGTTCCTGCCGATGGCGCTCGCCATCTTCGCCTGTGCCTCGCAGGCCGGGAAGCTGGTCAACCGCGCCGGCGTGCGCGCCGTGCTCGGCGGCGGCCTGGTGCTGATGACCGCCGGGCTCGTGCTCTTGGCGCAGATCGCCGACGGCGGCAGCCCGATCCAGTACATCGTGCTCCCCGGCGTGCTGACGGCGATGGGGATCGGCTTCTCGATCGTCTCGTCGACCATCGCCGCCACCCAGACCGCGCGGCCCGAGCAGGCGGGCCTGATGTCAGCCCTCGTGAACACCAGCCGCCAGGTCGGCGGCGGGCTTGGCCTGGCCGTGCTCGTGACGCTCGCCACAGCGCACACAGCCGGGCTGATCGGCGACGGAAGGCCCGTCGAGGAATCGCTGACCGACGGCTTCCAGGTCACCTACATCGTCGGCGCCTGCCTCGCGGGCCTCTCGGCGGCGCTGACGCTCGCGCTGCTTCCGGGCCCGTCCGAGCGCTCGATCAGGAGGGCCGGCCGACGCGTGATGGCCGCCGCGGCGGTGATCGTCGGCGGTTTCATGGCCGTCGGATTCGGGCTGCCCCGCTCGGAGGACGACCCGATCGGCGCGTTCACCAAGAGCGGCGCGCTCAGCTTCGTGTCGGACCCCGGCCTGCACCCACCCGAGCTGCGCGCCGAGGTCCCGGAGTCCGAGGAGCACCCGCTGCCGGGCCTGATCATGACCACCAACTTCTACGACCTCACCAAGGGCCCGCTGGTGGGGCAGAGCGGGCCGATGATCCTCGACGGCGACCTGCAGCCGGTCTGGTTCAAGCCGGTGCCCGAGGACGTGATCGCCGCCAATCTCGAAGCGCACACGTGGCGCGGCAAGCCGGTCCTCGCCTGGTGGGAGGGGGTGCTGACCGAGACCGGCGAGACGGCCAGCGGCGAGTACGTGATCGTCGACGAGGGCTACCGCGAGATCGCGAGAATCAAGGGGCGCGACGGCTGGATCCTGACGCTGCACGAGCTCGAGATCCGCGGGGACGAAGCCTGGGTGACGGCGAACAAGAACGTGCAGGCCGACCTCTCGGATCACGGGGGCGTCAGCAACGGCGTGCTGGTCGACTCCGGCGTGCAGCGCTACGACCTGCGGACCGGCGAGCTCTTGTCGACCTGGAGCGCGCGGGAGCACATCGACCCGGGGGAGTCCGAGTCCCAGCCGCCGCCCAACGGCTTCCCGTGGGACGCCTACCACATCAACTCGATCGACGTGACCGACGACGGCCGCATGCTGCTCTCGATGCGCAACACCTGGGCGGGCTACATGGTCGATGTCGACCGCGGACGGATCGAATGGCGGCTGGGCGGCAAGCGCTCGGATTTCGAGCTGCCCGCGGCGGCGCGCTTCGAGTGGCAGCACGACGTGCAGGCGAAGCCCGGCTCGGTCGTGTCGCTGTTCGACAACCACTGCTGCGAGGTCAGCGGCGTCGGCGAGTACCTCGAGGCCACGGGGCCGTCCCGCGCGCTGACCCTCAAGCTCGACACCGAGCGGGGCACCGCGCGGCCGCTGAAGGAGTTCTCGCACGGCGTGACGTTCAACTCGCAGTTCATGGGCTCGGCGCAGGAGCTGCCGGGCGGCGGAGCGTTCGTCGGTTGGGGCCAGGTGCCCTACCTGTCGGGGTTCGACGAGTCGGGGGAGCTGGTCTTCGACGCCGCGCTGCCGACGCCGAACCTGACCTACCGCGCCTACGTCCAGCCCTGGGCCGGGCGGCCGCTGGACGGGCCCCGGTGCGTCGCCGAGCGCGACGCGGGCCGGACGACCGTCCACGCCAGCTTCAACGGCGCGACGGAGCTGGCCCGCTGGAGGGTGCTCGCCGGCTCGGACGGCGGGAGGCCGGAGCGGGTCGGCGAGAAGCGAAAGGACGGCTTCGAGACATCGCTCTCGGTTGCCGAGCAGCCCGCGGGCCTGACCGTCCAGGCTCTCGATGGCGAAGGCCGCGTGATCGGGTCGTGTGAGCCCCGCCAGCGGCGCGGCTGAGCCTCGCTACCGCGCTGCGGTCGCCGCGGATCAGAACTCCAGCAGCATCAGCCCGACGGTGATCCCCGGGCCGATCGTCACCATCAGGCCCCGCTGCCCATGTCCGGGACGCCGCCGGAGCGTCTCGTTGAGCACGTAGAAGATCGAGGCGGTGCCGACGTTGCCCCGGCTGGCGAGCACGTCGTAGCTGTCCTGCACCTGGGCGTGGCTGAGGTCCAGCGCCTCGCGGACGCGGTCGAGGATCCGCGGGCCGCCGGGATGGACGATCCAGTGGTCGACGTCGGCGCGCGAGAGCCCGCCGGAGCGAAGGAAGGCGTCGACCAGCTCGGGGAGGCCGGCGGCCGCGAGATCCGGGAGGTCGCGGTCGAGATGCAGGTAGCTGTCGTCGTCGCTGAGCTCCATCCGCACCGCACCGAGCGTCCCCTCGATCTGGTGCACCTGCGAAGCGACGACGGCTGCCTCGCCGGTCCCGTTCTGCGGGCCCGGGGTGTTCTCGATCACGGCCGCGGCGAAGCCGTCTCCGAAGAGCGCCGAGCCGACTGTCTTCGCGCGGTGGTCATTCGGCGTCGAGCGCATCAGCATGCCGCTCATGATGTCCGCAGCGACGATCAGGCCCTTCTTGCCGGGGTGGGCTGTCAGCGACTGGCTGACCAGGCGCGTGAGCGGCACCGCGCTCGCGCACCCCACCCCGACGACGTGGTACTTGTCGGTCGCCGGATCCATGCGGAACCGCTCGACGAGGCGGTGCGCGAGCGTCGGCCCGCCGAGCGAGTAGAGGCTCGCCGTGACTACCGTCCCGATCTGCGTGGGATCGATCTCGAGTCGCTCGACCAGGTCGACGGCCTCGTCGAAGAGCCGGTCCTCGATCCGCGCGCTGCGGCCCTGCAGGGTGCTGTCGGGCGCTACGGTCAAGAGGCTGAGGCTGCGCGTGGCGACCGCGCTGCGCCCGAAGAGTCCCTGCGCGAACTCCTGCTCCTCGAGCCCGAGCAGGGAGAGGACCTCATCCTGCGAGAGCGCGGCGTCCGCGTCGGCTACCACCAGCCGGCTGATCCTGGGCAGGACCGGGACGCTCACGCCGCGGCTTCCCGCTCGGCTCGCCACGACTCGAGCTTCGTGATCGCGCCGCCCATCACCCGGCCGAGGAACGTCGCCCGGTCGTTGGCATGGGGAAGCGGCTGGTCCGGGACATCGACGCCGAGGAAGTCGCACAGCGGCTCCCAGCCGTCGCCGACCTCCCATACGAGCAGTTGCTCCGAGGGTACGGTCCGCTTGACCTCCTCGTTGTGGGCGTTGAACGCCTCGATCAGCGCCTCCGTGGTGTGGCCACCGGGGAAGGTGCCGATCTCGCTCCAGAACATCCGATCGACGAACTGCAGGTAGCGCGCCCAGGACGGGTCGACGTGCGCGCGCGCGCTCGACAGCAGCCGGATCAGCGACTCGCCGTGACACATGTCGACGATCGTCTCGCGGAAGCTCGGCTCCCAGCGCTCGGGGTCGCGGACGCTCAGCAGCACCTTCGCCTCGGGGTGGGCCTCCAGCAGCTGCTTGTAGAAGTAGCCGCCCGGCCAATCGACCGTCGACCGGTAGCCGTCGAGGATCTGCGCGGGGTCGACGCTCCCGTTGAGCGCGCCGTCCCACTGCGGGACCTGTCCGTCGAGGTCGGCAAGGACGTCGATCCAGTGAAAGCACGGTGTGACCCCGAGGATCTCGAGCGCCTCCCCCTGGGTCAGGGTGCCGGTTCGGGGCAGGCCCGCTCCGATCAGCTCGAGCATCTAGTGGCCCTCCTCGGAACGTTGCGCGCGAAATGGCGAGCCGTCGGGGTCGCCAGGCAAGGACGCAGGGAGGGTGCAATGGCGGTGCCATTGCCCCGACCGAGGACGCCGCATGGCGTCATCCCACGGCCGCCATTTCGAGTGGAATGTTTGGAGGAGGGCCACTAAGCCACCTCCTGGGGGGCTCTTGCGCCTGGGCGCAGGGACACGGTGAGGTCGAGCATGAGCTTCCCGACCCGCTCGAGCTGGCCAGCCATCCGTGGGGTCGGCCCGACGACGCTGATCGCGGCCCGGGGCCGGCCGTCCTCGAAGATCACCGGCACCCCGGCGCCGGACACGCCGTCTAGGTACTCCTCGTCTGCGACGACGAAGCCGGTCTCCCGCGCCTCGGAGATCTCGGCCGCGAGCTGCGCGCGATCGGTGTGCGTCTTGCGGGTCAGGGCGGGCAGCGGCAGCCGCGCCAGCACGCTCTCGGCCTCTGGTTCGGGCAGTCCCAGCAACATCGCCTTGCCCAGGCAGCCGGCCGGGATCGCCTCACGAGTCCCGGTGATCGGAACGACGGAAAGCGTCTGCGGGCCGACGCGGACGCTGACGACGCTCATCTCGAGCGCGTCCCAGTCGGCCTCCGCCAGCAGGACCGACTCGTCGGTGGCAGCCGCCAGCGCGTCGAGAGCCGGCGAGCAGGCGGTGACGATGTCGAGGTCCGCGCGGGCCAGCGCCCCGAGGTCGCTCAGCTTCGGCGCGAGGCAGTAGCTTCCGTCGTCGTGGTGCTCCATGAAGCCGGTGGCGACAAGCGCGCCGGCGAGGCGGTGCACCGTCGCCTTCGGCAGCTCGACGCGCTCCGAGAGCTCGCGCAGGCTCAGATGGGGATCCGCAGGGGAGAACGCGGACAGCACGGCGCAGGTCCGCTCCACGGTCCTCATCGCGTGGGAGTTCGTCTCCGGGGGTGAGACGGGTCTCACTGGCCGGTACGATACCGATCGTCCGTCGCGCATATTCCTTCTTGCCACGGTGCAAGCCGGACTGGCGAAACTCGTGATGCTCGGCGACGTGGCAGTGCGCCATCCCATAGGCCCGGATATATCCAACAAGGGTCTGGGGATGACATGCGAAGGTCGACCACCGACTGGGCAGGCGCGCCCGGAAGTGAGTCTATGATCGGGCGGATGCGCCCGGTCCCGCTGGCAGTCGGCATGGCGGTCGTGCTGCTTGGGGCCGCCAGCGGCTGCGGGGAGCCCGGCTCGTCCTCGGCGAGCGCCAACGGCAAGCCGGCGGCCGCTTTGCCGGCAAAACGCAAGTCCGGCGCCGTCGAGCGCTTTCGCACGCGGCCCGACCTTCGCCCGCCCACGGTCAGGGTGCGGAGGCGACCGCGCCGCACCGCCCCCGGGCATGTCTTCATCGCGCCGCTGAACGGGCCCGGCCAGGACGGCCCGATGATCGTCGACAGCCGGGGCGAGCTGGTCTGGTTCCAGCCCTTGAGACGCAGGACCGCGATGGACTTCCGCGTCCAGAGCTACCGGGGAGAGCCGGTGCTCACCTGGTGGCAGGGGCGTTTCGTGCGCGGGTGGGGCCAGGGGGAGTACGTGATCGCCGACGGCTCCTACCGGCCGGTGGCGCGGGTCAAGGCCGGCAACGGCCTGCGTGGCGACCACCACGACTTCACGATCACGCCACAGGGGACGGCGCTGTTGACGATCTACGACGCGGTGCGGCGAAATCTCTCCAGCGTGGGCGGAGCGAGGCGCGGAACCGTGATGGACGGAGTCCTGCAGGAGGTCGACATCGAGACCGGCCGGGTGCTGTTCGAGTGGCGCAGCCTCGACCGCGTCGGCATCGCGGAGTCCTACAAGAGCGTCCCCAAGAGGTCCCGCGACCCCTGGGACTACTTCCACATCAACTCGGCCGACGTCGACGGGGACGGCAATCTGCTGATCTCGGCCCGCAACACCCACACCGTCTACAAGGTCAACCGCCGGACCGGCGCGATCATCTGGCGGCTGGGCGGCAGGAAGAGCAGCTTCAAGATGGGGAGGGGAGCACGGTTCGCCTGGCAGCACGACGTCCGCCGGCAGGCTGACGGCACGCTCTCGATCTTCGACAACGCGGCGTCACCGACGGTGCGCGAGCGCTCGCGCGGCCTGGTGCTCGCGGTCGACACGAAGGCGATGCGAGCAAGGGTGAGGCGCAAGTACGAGCACCCGCGGGGCCTCCTCGCCCCCAACAAGGCGAGCATGCAGGTGCTGCCGAACGGCAACGCCTTCCTCGGCTGGGGCGCGGAGCCCTACTTCTCCGAGTTCAGCAAGGCCGGCCGGCTGCTGTTCGACGCCCGCTTCCCCGCGGCGGTCGACTCCTACCGGGCCTACCGCTTCCGGTGGACCGGGCGCCCGCCGGACGAGCCCGCCGTGGCCGCTGTCCCGCGCCGCGCGGGCGGGCTGACCGTCTATGCGAGCTGGAACGGCGCCACGAACGTGACCGGCTGGCAGGTGCTCGGCGGTGCCAGGCCCGACGCGCTGCGCCCCGTCGTGTCCGGCGCCCGAAACGGCTTCGAGACCGCGATCAGGGTACGCAGCGACGAGCGGTACGTCGCCGTGCAGGCGAAGGACAGCTCCGGCGAGGTGATCGGCGTGTCGCGCACGGTCACGCCGTCCCGCTGAACCCACCTGCTGTACGGCGGCGAGCTGGCGGCTAGCGCCCGATCGTTCGCACGACCTCGCGAGCTCGCTGCGCCGTATTGCCGACCAGTCCCCGCAGCTCCGCGAGCGCTGCGCGCAGCTCCGCGTCCCCCACTTCCACCGGCAAGAGCGAATCCTGGAGAGTGACGAGAGCGCTGTCTGCCTTGCCAACCGCCACGACCGCGTTGTCGATAAAGCCCTTCGCGCCCACCGACGGAAGGCCCGGAGATGGTGATTCGAACTTGCGGCCAGGTAGCCCGTGGCGGCCGGCGAACTCCGCGTGGGTGCGTCTTGCTCGGCCGTAGGCCAGCTGGACCGGCCGGAAGAGCTCTTCTTCCAGCTTGCCCGCGTGGTACACGTCGAGCTGCTCGTACGCGGCGCCGAGGGAGGCGAGCGCGAGCCCAATCTCGTCGGTCGCCTCAGCGAGATTGTCGAGCAGCTGCTGCCGCGCTTCCACGGTCGTCTGCACCATGTCGCCAGGTTAGTTCCGGGGCCGG
>JBOGZM010000067.1:0-1763 GCA_050697255.1 Solirubrobacterales bacterium | reverse complement strand
GTGCTGACCGAGCACGACGACGCGCAATGGGTGCTCGCCGCCCCCTGGGGGCCGATGCTCGAGCGGGCCGCCGAGCGCGGAGCGGCGGCCGAGGAGCAGGTCAAGCAGACGCTCGAGGAACGCCTGTCGCGCGAGCCCAAGCGTGGCAGCGGCGGACTCACGCGCGAGTTCGAGCTGCAGGCGCGCCGCGCGCGGCGGCGCGCGCACACGGCCGCGCTGGACGAGAGCCTGGAGCTCGTCGGGGCGTGGTTCCGGGACCTGGTGGCCGTCGCGAGCGGCTGCGAGGACCACGTTTTGAACGCCGACCGGCTGGCGGCTCTGCGGGAGGATGCGCACGGCCGCGACGCCGGCCGCCTGATCGACTGCATCGCGCTGACCGAGGAGACACGGCGGCGACTGGAGCGCAACGTGCTCGAGGACCTCGCGCTCGAGGCGCTGTTCGACTCGCTGCGGCGGCGCATCGGCTAACCCCGCAAGGTGCGGGATCACCGCCGCCGCTCCTCCGGATTCGCAGCTACCATCGTGCCCGTCTGTGGCCGCCATGCTCCCCACGGGACGGGGAGCCTCGACCCGCGTTACGTAATCGAATCCCGAGGCTCCGGCGCTCGCCGCGAGGCAGGGAGCCGCTTCCCATTCTCAAGGAGGACAAGCACTTGCTCGTCAAGCTTCGCTCACATCTCAGCTTCGCAAACGTGGTCGCGCTGATCGCGCTGTTCGTCGCGCTCAGCGGCACGTCGTACGCCGTCTCGAAGGTCGGCGCCAAGGACATCCGCAAGAACGCGGTGCGCAGCAAGCACATCAAGCGCAGCCAGGTGAGAAGCGTGGACATCCGCAACCACTCGATCCGCACGATCGACATCGCGCCGACGGTGACCGGTGCGACGCTGCAGTCCAGCGCCGGCCAGGCCCGCCGCGACGCCGGCCCGACCGGGGTCCCATCGTCGGGGAACTTCACGCCGGTCGCCACTCTCGGCGGCCTCCAGGCGGGCTCGTACGTGCTGCTGGCCAAGACCAACCAGAGCGCCAGCACGTTCACCGAGGGCCGGTGCCGCCTCCAGGCCGGGGACGACTACGACGACTCGAACCGGGGCCTGCGCCCGCAGGGCACGCCGGAGGCACACGCCCTCCAGCTCGTGCACGCCTTCGCCGGGCCCGGCAGCGTGGTGCTTTCCTGCCGTTCGCCGCACGGCTCGTGGTCGACGGCCGACTCCAAGATCATCGCGATCAAGGTCGCGAGCTCCAGCTCCAACATCGTCTCGGGCTAGCCGGAGAGGCGCGAATCGAATCCAGGAGGGGGCGCCTCAGGCGCCCTCTTCGCTGTGGCGCGCTAGCCGGCGGCCCAGACCTGCAGGTTCGCGCGCTCGGCCGACAGCGAGTCGGAGCTGTCCTCCGCGCACACGAGCGAGACGTTGTAGGTACCGGCCGGCTTGCTGGCTGCGCCCGAGACCGTCACCGTGGTGTCGAAGCCCGTGTCTCCGGGAAGGTCGGCGGCATACGTCTGGCTCATGTCCGAGGTCACCGCCTGCGGGTCGAGCGTGTCGAGAATCTGGAGCCTGCAGCGTCCCTCGCGGGGCGCACCACTCGGGTTTCGCAGCTGCACGGTGGCGGTCGCCATCACACGGCCGGGGAACGGAACCGCGAGCGGCCCGGACGACAGGTCGATCACGGTCGCGGACGAAGAAACGTCCACCGCGGAACCGCTGGCGACGCTGCGCGAGGCCGTCGGGCCGACCGGGCCCTCGGGCCCTGTCGCACCGCGGGGC
>JBOGZM010000066.1:0-2990 GCA_050697255.1 Solirubrobacterales bacterium | reverse complement strand
CCCCGGACCGGCACGCCGCGCAGCGCGAGCGCGCGCGGCGGCTGCGCCTCGACGTCGCGGGGGAGCGGTCCAACGGCGGCGAGCCCGCCGCCGAACCGGCCGACAGGTCCCCGGAGCCACCGCCCCGGCGCCCGCAGGCGATGCCGGCACCCGCCGGAGCCTTCGACCTCCTGCGGTCGCTGCGAAGCGCGGCCGCCCATGGCGCCGATCTTCCCGCTGCTCTGGAGAGTGCGGCGGGGGGGCTGCCCGAGTCGGTGCGCGAAGTCGCGCACCGGGCGGCGCGGCGCATGCGCGGTGAGTACTCCCAGGACGAATGGGGCTTCGACGAGGAGTTCGTCGAGATCGTCTATCCGCTGTTCGAGCTGATGTACGACCGCTGGTGGCGGGTGACGGCGACGGGCGTCGAGCACATACCCGCCCACGACCGCGCGCTGCTGGTGGCGAACCACGCCGGGGTACTCCCCTGGGACGCGACGATGATGAGTGTCGCGATCTTGAAGAACCACCCCCTGCCGCGGCACCCGCGGTTCATGGTGCTCGACTGGGCGTTCCGGCTTCCCTGGGCGAGCGCGTTGATGCGACGGGTGGGCGGAGTGGTCGCCTCTCCATACAACGCGATGCGGTTGCTGGAGCAGGGGCACCTCGTGATGGTGTTCCCCGAGGGGACCAAGGGAGCCGGGAAGCCCTTCTCGGAGCGCTACCGGCTGCAGCGCTTCGGTCGCGGCGGCTTCGTCGAGCTTGCCCTGCGTACCGGCTCGCCGGTCATCCCGGTCGCGGTGGTCGGGTCCGAGGAGATCTATCCGAAGCTCGGCGAGTCCCGCATCCTGGCGCGGCTCACCGGCGCTCCGTACGTCCCGCTCACGCCGACCTTCCCCTGGCTCGGAGTAGCGGGAGCGGTGCCGCTGCCGTCGAAGTGGCGGATCGAGTTCTGCGACCCGATCGACCTGAGCGCATACGGGCCCGAGGCGGCCGACGACCGCGCGCTCGTGTTCGAGCTCTCCGAGCGCGTGCGCGAGACGATCCAGTCGGCTGTCTACGACAACCTGCTCGCGCGCGGCTCCGCCTTCCTCTGACGGGTCGCGATAAGTTTCGCCGCATCTTCAGGTTGTAGAGAGGAGAGGAACCAAGTGACGTACTTCGTTACGGGCGCGACCGGGTTCATCGGCCGCCATCTCGTCGAGCGGCTGCTCGAGCGGAAGGGCACCATCCACGTGCTGGTGCGCGAGGGGTCCCGGGCGCGGCTCGAGGAGCTCGTGTCGCGGTGGGATGCCGAGCCGGGTCGCATCGTGCCCGTGATCGGCGACCTCAGCGCTCCGGAGCTGGGCGTCTCCAACGCCGACCGCGAGAGCGTCTCCGGGGTCGACCACTTCTTCCATCTCGCGGCGATCTACGACATGTCGGCCGACGAGGAAAGCAACCGGCGCGCGAACGTCGAGGGAACCCGCAACGCGGTCGCGCTCGCGAACTCCCTCGACGCCGGCCGCTTCCATCACACCAGCTCCATCGCGGTCTCGGGACGCTACCGGGGGCTGTTCCGGGAGGACATGTTCGACGAGGGCCAGGAGCTCGTGGACCCCTATCCGCAGACGAAGTTCGAGTCGGAGAAGATCGTCCGCGAGGAGCTGACCGTGCCGTGGCGGGTGTATCGCCCCGGCATCGTCATCGGCAACTCGCAGACGGGTGAGATGGACAAGGTGGACGGCCCGTACTACTTCTTCAAGGTCATCCAGCGCGCGCGCAGCCTCGTGCCGCAGTGGATGCCCACCGTCGGCCTCGAGGGCGGCCCGATCAACCTCGTGCCCGTCGACTTCGTCGCCGCCGCGATGGATCACATCGCGCACCAGGACGGACTCGACGGGCAGGCGTTCCACCTCACGGACCCGAAACCGAAGACCGCCGGCCAGGTGATCAACGTGTTCTCACGCGCCGCGCATGCGCCGGAAGCCGCGATGCGGATCGACCGCCAGATGATGAACGTGGTCCCGAAGCAGGCGCGACGCATGATCGCCCAGCTGCCGCCGGTGAAACGCATCACCGACCAGCTGCTGGACGACTTCGGGATCCCGCGTGAGGTCCTCTCCTATATCGACTACCCCAGCGAGTACGACTCGCGCGACGCGCTGCGGGCGCTGGAGGGCTCGGGCATCCAGGTGCCGGCGCTGGAGGCCTATGCCGACAGGCTCTGGGACCACTGGGAGCGCAACCTCGACCCCGACCTCTTCAAGGACCGCTCCCTGCGCGGGGCGATCGAGGGCAAGATCATCGTGATCACCGGGGCGTCGAGCGGCATCGGCAAGGAGCTTGCGCTGAAGGTCGGCGAGGCCGGTGGGCTTGCCGTGCTGGTCGCGCGCTCCGAGGACAAGCTCCAGGAGATCAAGGCGGAGATCGAGTCGGGCGGCGGGACCGCCGCCGTTCATCCGGCGAACCTGTCCGAGATCGAGGACGTCGATCGTGTCGTGGACGAGATTCTGGCCGAGCACGGCCGCGTGGACGTGCTCGTCAACAACGCCGGCCGCTCGATCCGGCGGTCGATCGGGAACTCCTACGATCGCTTCCACGACTTCCAGCGCACGATGCAGCTGAACTACTTCGGCGCGCTGAAGCTCATCCTCGGGTTCCTGCCGGGTATGCGCGAGCGCAAGACCGGCCACATCATCAACGTGTCGTCGATCGGCGCACAGACGAACACGCCGCGGTTCTCGGCGTACGTCGCGAGCAAGAGCGCGCTGGACGCGTTCTCGCGCTCGATCGCGTCCGAGATCGTGGACGACGGCGTGAACATCACGACGGTGTACATGCCGCTGGTGCAAACGCCGATGATCGCGCCCACCGGCATCTACGACGCGTTCCCGACCGCCTCGCCGGATGAGGCGGCGGACCTCATCACGCGCGCGATGATCTACCGGCCGAAGAAGATCGCGACGCGGCTCGGCACGTTCGGCGAGGTGCTCTACGCGCTGGCGCCGAAGTCCGTGGACGTGATCCTGAAC
>JBOGZM010000065.1:0-3183 GCA_050697255.1 Solirubrobacterales bacterium | reverse complement strand
GTGATCACCTTGCCCTGCTCCACCACGCGCCGCTCGGTCGGGCACGCGCCCATCCCGGCCAGCGTCTCGAGCTCGAGCCAGTGGGTGGTCGCGTCGAGACCCTCGAGCAGCCCCGCCGCTCCGAGCAGCAACGACCCGGTGCAGACCGAGGTCGTCCACTCGCTGGTCTCGTGAGCTGCGCGGATCCAGCCCACGAGCCGGTCATCGGACATTGCGTCGCGCGTGCCCCATCCGCCCGGCACGCAGAGGATGTCGGGGTGCGGAAGCTCGTCGAGGGAGGCCTCGGCGAGCATGGTGAGCATGCCGTTGTCCGTCTTGTAGGGACCCGCCTCGCTCGCGACGAAAGTGACCCGCGAGTCCGGCAGGCGCGAGAGCACCTCGTAGGGCCCGACCGCGTCGAGGGCGGTGAAGCGGTCGTACAGCGGTATCGCGATCTGCATCTCGTGCTCCTTTCAGGCTGCTTGCGTTGAGGTGAAACGTGCCCGGTACTCGGCCGGGCCGACGCCCAGGCGGCGGTGGAACGCGCGCCGCATCGTCTCGACGGTGCCGAACCCGGCCTGCTGCGCAACGACCTCGACCGGCGTGCCGGCCGACTCCAGCGCCATGCGGGCGGACTCGACACGGGCGATCTCGACGTAGGCCGCGGGCGTCAGCCCCAGCTCGCGGCGGAATGCGCGCGCGAAGTTCCGCTCGCTCATGTGCGCACGCTGTGCCAGCGCAGGCACGGAGAGGTCTACGTCGAGGTTTCCGGCGATCCACTCCTGCAGCTCGCGCAACGGCTCACGGTCGGCGGTCTGGGCGGCAAGCTGTGCGCTGAACTGGGACTGCCCGCCCGGGCGCTTCACGAACAGCACCAGCCAGCGGGCCACTTCGAGCGCCGTCCTGCGTCCCAGGTCCTCCTCGACCAGGGCAAGCGCAAGGTCCATCCCGGCGGTCACGCCCGCGGAGGTGTAGACGTCGCCGTCGCGGACGAAGATCGGGTCACGCTCGACCATGACCTCCCCATAGCGCTCGGCGAGGCGGTCGCACCCCGCCCAGTGGGTCGTGGCGCGGCGCCCGTCGAGCAGCCCCGCCTCGGCCAGCACGAAGGCGCCGGTGCAGACGGAGCACACCCGCCGGGAACGCGCGGCGGCGGCTTGCACCCACGACACCGTGGGGTCGTCACGGGCAGCCTCGCGGCTGCCGGGCCCGCCGGCCACGATCAGGCTGTCGATTCGCCCGCGGCAGTTGCGGAGCGCGCGGTCGGCGACGAGGCTCACCGAGGTGGATGCGATCGACCCGCTCTCCCTGGCCACGACCTCGACGGAGTAGGCGCCGGGAACGAGTGTCGCGGCGGTGCTGAACACCTCCGCCGGCCCGATCACGTCGAGCGGCTGCACCCCCGGAAAGGCCACGATGACCACGCGGCGCGGTTCGTCCATGGCGCAATCATCGCGCCTGGGGCTCATGGCAGCAAGGACAAACGCCGGGCATATTCCGCCACCACCTCCGACGTTGGCTACATGGAGCGGGTAATACGTGCACGAAGTAGCCCACGTCCGCCGGGATCGCACGAAAGGGCTCCTCAAGCCGGGCAAAAGGCGCCCGCGAGCGGCCAGACGATTGAGTCCAAACTCCCCGCACCCACGGATGACGCTGCGAACCTTCGCTGGGGCGAATTGAGGCGCCGACCGCGCCGCTCGCGGGCCACGCCGTCATCGCCGAGATCGATGAGCCCGGCCGGCACTTCGCCCCCTGCGGTCATCGATTCGGAATCAACCATCTAGGTGGCGGAAGCCGCCACCTCGGCCCGGACCGGGCCGAGCACGCGCTGCGAGTACTCGTTCTGGAACCGCCCATCCGGGTCGAGGCTCGCCCGGACCGCCTGGAAGCGATCCCACTCGGGGTAGCGGGGCGCCAGCGTCGCGGCCGACTGGAAGTGTCGCTTGCCCCAGTGGGGGCGGCCCTCGTAATCGTCCATGATCGCCTCCACGGCGCGGAAGTACGGCTCCCAGGCCATGCCGCGGTACATGTGCACGGCGATGTAGACGGTCTCGCGTTCGTGCGCGGTGCTCAGGTGGGCGTCGTCGCCGGCCACGATCCGGTACTCGATCGGAAACGGCACCGCGTACCCACGCCGGTCGATCATGTCCAGCACGCGGCGCAGCGCCTCGGGGCCGTGCTGCCGCGGGATCGCGTACTCCATCTCGGTGAAGCGCACCAGCCGCCGCGTCGAGAACACGCGGTGGCTCGCATCGGTCTTGACCGATCCCGACAGTGTGCGGGTGATGAACCGGTTGATCGCCGGGATCCGCCGTGGGAAGCGCTTGCCGATCCCGCACAGCAGCGCCAGGGCGTGGTTCTCGAGCAGCGTCTCGAGCAGGTACTCGCGCGCGCGGCCGTGGGGCTCCGGCGGACCCTCGACGTGCCTGCTCTCCCGACACAGCGCGGTGCGCGTGTGCGGGAACACGTAGAACTCGAAGTGGTCGTTCGCCGCCGCCAGCTCGTCGAGCCGGGCGAACGACTCCTCGAGCGGCAGCGGGTGGTCGTGGCGGCGGATCGTGAAGGCGGGCACCACGCGGAACGTCACCGTCGCGATCGCCCCCAGGCTGCCGAGCCCGACGCGGGCCGCGCGCCACAGGTCCGGGTCAGACCCCCGCGAGCAGTCGACCACCGAGCCGTCCGCGGTGACCAGCTCCAGCGACTCCACCTGCGCCGAGATGTTGCCGAACCTCTCCCCCGTGCCGTGCGTCGCCGTCGAGATCGCGCCGGCCACCGTCTGCACGTCGATGTCGCCGAGGTTCTCCAGCGCCAGCCCCTCGCGCGCAAGCGTCTCGCTCAGGTCGCGGAGCACGATGCCGCCCTCGACCTTGGCGAGACCGGCGGCACGGTCCACCTCCAGCACCCGGCTCATGCGGTCGAGGCGCAGCATCACGCCGTCGGTGCACGCGATGTCCGTGAACGAGTGTCCCGACGCGGCGGCGCGCACCGTGCGGCCCGCCTCGGCCGCGCGCCCGATCGCCGCGCGCAGCTCCTCGAGCGATCCAGGCCGCTCGACGGCCGCCGGCACGCACTGCTGGTCGCCGGCCCAGTTACGCCACATCGGCGCTCATCTTAGGCCTCGGCTGTCCGGCTGAGCAAGCGCGGCTACTCGTCGCCGCGCGTCGCGATGTAGACCCCGACCAGGGCGACGGCCACCGCCGC
>JBOGZM010000064.1:0-3831 GCA_050697255.1 Solirubrobacterales bacterium | reverse complement strand
CTGCTCGAGCACGCCGTTGTCGTGCAGCGCGCGGGCGAGGTTGAGCGCGGTGCCGCCGCCGAGTGTGGGAAGCAGCGCGTCGGGGCGCTCCTTCTCGATCACCCGCGCGACCGACTCGGGAGTGAGCGGCTCGATGTAGGTGGCAGTCGCGAACTCCGGGTCGGTCATGATCGTGGCCGGATTGGAGTTCACGAGCACGACCTCGTAGCCCTCCTCGAGCAGGACCTTGCAAGCCTGGGCGCCCGAGTAGTCGAACTCGGCTGCCTGCCCGATCACGATCGGCCCGGAGCCGATCACGAGGACCTTGCGGATGTCGTCCCTACGCGGCAATGCGCTCGATGAAGCGGTCGAAGAGGTGGCGTGCGTCGTGCGGGCCGGGGCCGGCCTCGGGGTGGTACTGCACGGTCGAGCCGGGCACGTCGCGCAGCACGAGGCCCTCGACGGTGCGGTCGTAGAGGTTCAGCTGGGAGAGCTCGGCGGCGCCGAAGTCGGTCTCCCAGCGCACCGGCTCGTCCCCCGACACGGTCTGCTCCCCGTCCGGCCCCAGCACCGCGAACCCGTGGTTTTGGGCCGTGATCTCGATCCGCCCGGTCTCGAGGTCCTTGACCGGGTGGTTGGCGCCGCGGTGGCCGAAGGGCAGCTTGAACGTCTCGAGGCCGACCGCCCGGCACAAGAGCTGATGGCCGAGGCAGATTCCCCACACGGGGACCTTCCCGACCAGCTCGCGCACGTTCGCGACCACGTAGTCGAGGGCGGCCGGGTCACCGGGGCCGTTGGCGAGGAACACCGCATCCGGCTCCCGGGCCAGCACTTCGGCGGGCGGCGTGGCGCAGGGCAGCAGCTCGACGGTCATGCCGCGCGCGGTCAGGTTGCGGACGATCGACGTCTTGATTCCCGTGTCGAGCGCCACGACGCGCGGCCCGTCGCCCTCGCCGACGACGATCGGCTCTGCGGGGGTCACCTCACGTGCGAGGTCGCGACCCAGCATCGGGGCCTCCGCATCGATCAGCGCCCGCGCCTCCTGCTCCGGCATGTCGCCGGGGAAGATGCCGCCCCGCATCGCGCCGCGGTCGCGGATGTGGCGCACGAGGTTGCGCGTGTCCACCCCGGCGATGCCGGCGACTCCGCCGGCGCCGAGCCACGCCGGCCAGGACCCGTCCGAGCCGGCCGGCGCCGCATCGACGGCCTCTCTCATGATCACCGCGCGCGCGTGCGGGCGATCCGACTCGACGACCTGCGGCCAGACGCCGTAGTTCCCGATCAGCGGATAGGTGAAGGTGATCACCTGGCCCGCGTAGGAGGGGTCCGTGACCGCCTCCTGGTAACCGGTCATCGCGGTGTTGAAGACCACCTCGCCGACGGCGGGGCCGGGCGCGCCCACGGCGTCGCCGTCGAGCCGCGTGCCGTCCTCGAGCAACACGTACGCGCTCATCTGACCAGGGCCTGCACTTCCTTGAACTCCGGCGTGCCCGCCTGGCGGAGCAGCTCGAACAGCGCCGTCTCGACGCTCGTTGCGACCGCGCCGGAGCGCTCCATCCGGTGCAGGCCGAGCGCGCGGTTGTCGGCGGTGCGCGATGTGACGGCGTCCTGGGCCACGTGCACCTCGATCCCGTCGGCGATCAGGTCCTGGGCGGTCTGGTTCACGCACACGTGGGCCTCGATCCCGCACAGCAGCACCTGGTCGCGCCCCGCCTCGCGCAGCGCGGCGGTGAACCCGTCCGCGTCCACCGCGCTGAAGCACACCTTCTCGATTGGGGTCGCGTCGAGGTGCTCGGACACCTCGGGCACGGTGTGGCCGAGGCCCTTCGGGTACTGCTCCGTGACAAGGGTCGGCAGGCCCAGGACCCGCGCTCCGCGCACCAGCGTCGCGACGTTGTGGGCGACCTGCTCGAAGCCCAGCACCGCCGGCCGGAAGGCCTCCTGCATGTCGATCACGACCAGCGCCGCGCGCGAGCGGTCGAGCTTCATGCGCGCTCCCGCGCGGTCACGGCACCGCCCGGGTCATCGGCCAGCCGGATCGCGAAGCCCCGCTCGCGGTAGGCGACGGCGCCCCGCGCGACCGTCATCAACACGCGTCCCCGCAGCTCGCGCCCGGCGAAGCAGGAGTTCTCGGAGCGGCTCTCGTAGCCGGCCTCCCCGACCGTCCAGGGCGCTGCGAGGTCGATCAGGCACAGGTCCGCGCGGGCGCCCCGGGCGAGCGTCGGGGCGCGCAGCCCGAAGGGGCCCCCGCCGGCCGTCATTCGCTCCACCACCAGTTCGAGGCCGAGCACTCCCGGCAGGACGAGGTCCGTGTAGAGGACGGGGAAAGCGGTCTCGAGGCCGGTCACCCCCATCGGCGCCTCCTCGAACGGCGCCTCCTTCTCCTCGCGCGAATGCGGGGCGTGGTCCGTGGCGACGCAGTCGATCGAGCCCGCGCGCAGCCCCGCGATCAGCGCCTGCCGGTCCCGCTCCGAGCGCAGCGGCGGGTTCATCTTGAACCGGGGATCGAGCGACCGGACCGCCTCGTCGGAGAGCACCAGGTGGTGCGGGGTCACTTCCGTCGTGATCTGGGTGCCGGCCGCGCGCGCCCGCTCCACCGCCTCGACGGACTCCGCGGCCGAGAGGTGCAGGATGTGGATGCGCCCGCCTTCGTACCGCGCGAGCTGCGCATCGCGCTCGATCGCGGTGCTCTCGGAGACCGCGGGGATCCCCGCCACGCCCAGGCTCGTCGAGACCGCGCCCTCGTGCATCACGCCGTGGCCGGAGAGCGCCGGGTCCTCCTCGTGCAGGGCCAGCACGAGACCCGCGAGCCGCTGGTACTGAAGCGCCTGGCGCATGCGATGGGCGTCGGCGACGGGGAACCCGTCGTCGCTGAAGCCGGCCGCCCCCTCCCCCGCCAGCTCGGCCATCTCGGTCAGCTCGGTCCCCGCCTGGCCCTTGGTGATCGCCGCCAGGAAGCCGACCGGCACGACCGCCTCATCGGCCGCCCGCTCCTGCAGCGAGCGCAGCACCGGCGCCCTGTCCACCACCGGATCGGTGTTCGGCATCGCGAGGATCGCGCAGAACCCCCCGGCCGCGGCCGCCCGTGTGCCCGACTCGAGGTCCTCCTCGTCCTCGCGGCCCGGCGTGCGCAGGTGCACGTGGGGGTCGATGAAGGCAGGGGCGACGATCTTCCCCTTGGCTGAGGCGGCTGACGGCTCCAGACACGTGATGACGCCCTTCTCGACGGTCACGGTCAGCACGTCGTCGATCCCCAGCTCGAGCTCGACCAAGCGGGCGACCTGCTCGTGCAGTCCGGGCGGATAGCGGAGGTCGGCGCGCCCGGCGCGCTGCCGGCTCCGGAGGGGGCGGAGGTCGTGGAGGCGGAGGGCCTGCACGCGTTTCCCGCCTTCGTGGACCCCCACGTGCACCTGCGCACCCCAGGGCGCGAGGACGAGGAGGACATCGAGTCCGGCACGCGCGCGGCGGCGGCGGGCGGCTTCTGCGCGATCCTCGCCATGCCCAACACCGACCCGGTGGTGGACTCGGCGCCCATTGTCCGGTCGTTGCGCGAGCGCGCCCGCGAGCAGGCGCGGGTGCCCGTGGGCTTCATGGCCGCCATCACGGTCGGGCAGAGGGGAGAGGGGCTCACCGAGATGGCCGAGCTGGCCGACGCCGGCGCGCCCGGCTTCACCGACGACGGCCTGCCGGTGGTCAGCGCCGGGGTGCTGCGCCAGGCGCTGCAGTACCAGCGCCTGTGCGGCGGCGTCATCGCCCTGCACGAGGAGGACCCGGCCCTGTCGGCCGGCGGCGTGATGCACGAGGGCCCGGTCTCCGCGCTGCTGGGCATGAGCGGCATTCCCTCGATCTCGG
>JBOGZM010000063.1:0-5650 GCA_050697255.1 Solirubrobacterales bacterium | reverse complement strand
AGGAGGTCCTGCACGAGCTCCGGGACGGCGAGAAGTTCCTCCTCACAACGCACGAGAACCCGGACGGCGACGCGCTCGGCTCCCTGGTCGCGATGAATGAGACGCTCCACGCGCTGGGCAAGGACACCGTGATGTTCATGTCCGCGCAGGAGTTCCCGCTGCCCTACGAGTACCGCGACCTGCCGCTCGCGGGCCTGAGCCACTCGCTGCCGGAGGATGCCGAGGAGCGCACCATCGTGTTCCTCGACTGCGGGAACCTCGACCGCATGCCGGTCACGTTCCTGGGCCGCGAAGCCGCGCACATCGTGAACATCGACCACCATCACGACAACCGCCGCTACGGGACCGCGAACCTGGTCGTGGACGGGGCCTCCTGCACCGCCGAGATCCTCTGGGAGCTGCTCCCCGACCTGGGCGTCGAGATCACGCCGAGGATCGCCGAGGCGCTGTACATCGGGCTCGTCACCGACACCGGCAAGTTCCAGTACGAGAACACCACGCCCAACTCGCACCGGATGGCCGCGGAGCTGCTCGAGCACGGGGTCGACGCGCCCGCGATCTTCCGGCGGCTGTACGAGAACGTCCCATTCGCGAAGCTGGAGCTCCTGGGGCGAATGCTGAACCGAGTCGAGCGCCACGACGGCGGGCGGCTCACGCTCTCGTATCTGTTGCGCAGCGACTATGAGGAGACCGGCGCCGACGAGAACTTCTCCGAGGGCCTCGTGGACCACATTCGCGCGCTGGAGGGCACGGTGGTGGCCGCCCTCGTGCGTGAACAGCTGAAGGCTGGCCGCGAGGGCGTGATGAAGGTCAGCCTGCGCGCGTCCGCCGACGAGGTCGACGTGAGCCTCATCGCCCGCAAGGAGGGTGGAGGCGGCCACCGCCAGGCGGCCGGCTTTTCCACCACCCGCAGCCTCGCCGATCTGACCGAGTTCCTGCGCAGGGAGATCGAGGCACAGCGGTAGACGGCGTCCTTCTGCTTTCGAAGGCGGCGGGGATCACGTCGCACGACCTCGTCGCTCAGGTCAGGCGAGGCCTCCCCAGGAAGACGAAGGTAGGACACGCGGGCACGCTCGACCCGTTCGCGACGGGACTGATGCTGGTCCTGGTGGGGCGGGGAACCAGGCTGCAGCGCTATCTCGTTGGCCTCCCCAAGGCCTACCGCGCCGGCGTGAGGCTCGGGGTCACTTCGACGACGGGCGACCCCACCGGGGCGCTTTCGGACACGGGACGGCGCGCGGACGAGAACGCCGTGCGGGGAGCGCTGGAGCGGCTCACGGGCGAGATCCGCCAGCGGGTGCCGGCGTACTCGGCGGTCAAGGTCGAGGGGGTGCGGCTGTACCAGCGCGCCCGTGCGGGGGAGGAGGTGGAGCTGCCGGTGCGGACCGTGCGCATCGAGCGACTCGAGCTTGCGCGCTTCGATGAGCCGGCCCAGGAGGCAGAGCTCGTGGTGGAGTGCTCGAGCGGCACCTACGTCCGCCAGCTCGTGGCCGATCTCGGCGAGCTGTGCGGGGCCGGCGCCCACTGCACGAGGCTCGAGCGCACCCGCGTGGGCCCGTTCTCGCTCCCGGACGCGGACCCCGAACGCGTGGTGCCGCTGTCGGAGGCGCTCGGGTTCCTGCCGGAGCGGCCCCTGAGCCGCGACGAGGCGGCCGCCGTGCGCAACGGGCGCCCGGTCGAGGGCGCCGCCGACGGGCCGGTCCGGCTCACGTTCGAGGACGAGCTGATCGCCGTCGCGGTCGAGCGCGACGGCGCGCTGAGGCCGGAGACGGTGGTGGCCTGACGCCGGGCGCCGATCCCGCCCCCAAGCCATGAGCGGCAGTCCCCTACGATTGGCCCGGGCGGGATGGCCACGGGCACAGAGAAGACACAGCGGCGGGGCGCGGTCGCCGTGGCCGCCCTCGGTGCCCTGGCGGCGCTCCTCGCAGTCGCCCCGCCGGCCCAGGCCGAGCTGGTCGGTGAGTTCAACGCCCGCCTGAAGGAGGTGAAGCGCTCCTACGGCGCATACACCGTGGTGGCCGACGCGCGCGTGTACGACACGACCGGCATCCCGCCGCCGCCGCTCGCGGCCGCCACCGTCCACTTCCCGCGCGGGGCGGGGCTGCGGCGAGCGTTCCTGGCACCGCGCTTCCTGTGCGATCCTGCGCCGCTCGAGGTGCATCCCGATCCCGGGCTCTGCCGCAGCGGCGAGTTCGCATCCGGTCGCATCGTGCTCGACGCGCGCCCCCACATCCTGGAGCCGTTCTCCGCCGACGTCCACCTGTTCCTGGGCCGCGGGCGCGAGGGGGCGCTCGCGACGGTCGTGATGCTCGTGATCCCCAATGAGCTCACGCCCGCGTACGCCTATCAGGTGCTGGAGGGCCGTCTCTACAACCGCTCCGCAGCCGGCCGGCGGTTCGGCTACCGGCTCGAGCTGCCCACCAGGGTGAAGCCCCTGATCCCCGGGCTGACCCTCCACCTGGCGGAGATCCATCTGACGATCGGCGGCCTGAAGCTGCGCCGCCGCGGCCGGGACCCCCTGTTCTGGACCAGGGTGCCGAAGTGCCCGCGGTCCCGGAAGGTGTCGTTCGGGGCGGACTACGCCTTCGAGGGGGAGCCCACCATCTCCCGCCGCCGGCGCGTGAGCTGCCGGCGCTTCATCCGCCGGCCGACCGTCCAGCGCGAGGGTCGCATCCCCGGCGCGCCCGGATAGCGAAGAATCCCAGCCATGCGCGTCCACAGGTCACCGTCCGAGGTCCCCGCCGCGCCCACCGGCCGGGCCGTCGCGCTCGGCACGTTCGACGGGGTCCACCGCGGGCACCGGCGGGTGATCGGCTCGGCCGTCGAGCGCGCCCGCGAGCGCGGCCTGGCCTCGATGGTGGCGACGTTCGACCCGCATCCGCTCCGGGTGCTGCGACCGGAGCAGCCGCCCCGGCTGCTGACCACGACCGACCAGAAGATCGACCTCATCTCCGAGCTGGGCGTCGACGAGCTGGTCGCGATTCCCTTCACGCCCGAGCTGTCGCGCCAGTCGGCCGAGGACTTCTGCGAGCAGGTGCTGGCCGGGACACTGGCCGCGCGATCGGTGAGCGTCGGCGCGAACTTCCGCTTCGGCCACGGCGCCGCGGGCGATGCGGCGCTGCTGAGGGCCCGCCCGGAGTTCGAGACCGAGGTGGTGGACCTCGTCCAGGAGGACGGCGACTCCATATCGTCGAGCAGGATCAGGGGCCTGCTGGCGGAGGGAGAGGTCGCCCATGCGGCCGAGCTGCTCGGCGCCCCCTACAGCCTGGTCGGCCCGGTGGTGGAGGGCGATCGGCGCGGGCGCGACCTCGGCGTGCCGACAGCGAACATCGAGCCACACCCGGACGTGGTGGTGCCCGCACCGGGCATATACGCGGGGATGGCGACGCCGGATGGCGACCAGCCGGCGGCGGCCGCGGTCAGCATCGGCGTGCGGCCCACCTTCGAGAGCGGCGGCGACGTGCGCGTGGAGGCACACCTGATCGACTTCGAGGGGGACCTGTACGGCCGCACGATGAAGCTGTCTTTCCTGGAGCGGCTGCGCGACGAGGTGCGCTTCGACTCGCCGGAAGAGCTGGTCGAGCAGATGCAGAAGGACGTCGAGCAGGCCCGCGCGGTGGCTGCTACCGTTTCCCGCTCGTGGGCCTGACCAAGGAGAAGAAGACCGAGGTGATCGGCAAGTTCGCCTCGCACGAGGGCGACACCGGCTCGCCCGAGGTCCAGGTCGCCCTGCTGACGGCCCGCATCAACGAGCTCACGGAGCACCTGCGCACGCACCGCAAGGACCACCACTCCCGGCGGGGGCTGCTGATGCTGGTGGGCCAGCGCAGGCGGCTGCTGAACTACCTCAACCGGCACGACGTCGAGCGCTACCGCTCGCTCGTGCAGGAGCTCGGTCTGCGCCGCTGAAAGCCGGGCCGGGCCCCTCTGGCAACCCAGATGCCCGCTGCTAGCATTCGCGGCTAGCTCATTCCGGAAGAAAACTCGCTAGCAGCAGCCAACCGGAGGCTGCCCGAAAGGAAGACATGACCTCTGAATCAGTTGACCGTGCCGCGGTGGACATCGCCGGCACCGAGATCAGCTTCGAAACCGGCAAGCTCGCCAAGCAGGCAGGCGGCTCGGTAGTCGTCCGCGCCGGCGACACGATGGTGCTGTGCACCGCGACCGCCGGGAACCCGCGCGACGTGGACTTTCTCCCTCTGACGGTGGACGTCGAGGAACGCATGTACGCCGCCGGGAAGATCCCCGGCAGCTTCTTCAAGCGCGAGGGTCGCCCCTCTGAGAAGGGCATCCTCACAGCCCGCATGATCGACCGGCCGATCCGGCCGCTGTTCCCGAAGGGGTGGCACAACGAGACCCAGATCGTGGCGACGCCGATGTGCATCGACCACGTCCACCCGTACGACATCCTCGCGATGAACGGCGCCTCCGCCGCGCTCGCCCTGTCCGAGATCCCGTTCCCGACCTACATGGGCGCGGTCCGGATCGGCAAGCTGGAGGGCAAGTTCGTGATCAACCCGGATGAGGCAGACCTCACCGAGTCCGAGCTCGACCTGGTGGTGGCCGGCACCGACGACGCCCTCCTGATGGTCGAGGCGGGCTCGAACGAGATCACCGAGGCGGAGCTGCTCGACGCGCTCGAGATCGCGCACGAGGAGATCAGGAAGCTCTGTGCCGCCCAGCGGGAGCTGGCCGAGCGCCGCGGCAAGCCCAAGACCGAGGTGGAGACGCCGAAGGTCGACGAGGTGCTGCTGGAGCAGGTCAAGGCGACCTACGGCGACGAGATCGACCGCGCGACCCAGGTCGAGGACAAGCTCGAGCGCCAGGATGCGACGAAGGCCGTCGAGGAGGCCGTGCTGGCCCAGTTCGCCGCGGGCGAGGACGACCAGCCGGCCGACGCGGAGCGCCGGGAGGCGGTCCAGCGCGTGTTCGACAAGCTCGAGAAGGACGTCATCCGGCGCCGGATCGCGGTGGACAAGCGGCGCCCCGACGGTCGCGCCCCGGACGAGATCCGGGATGTCGCGGCCGAGGTCGGCATCGCGCCCCGCACGCACGGGTCCGCGCTCTTCACGCGCGGCCAGACGCAGGCGTACACGGTCGCGACGCTCGGCACGAGCCGCGAGGAGCAGCGCCTGGACACGCTCGGGCTCGAGACGTCCAAGCGCTACTTCCACCACTACAACTTCCCGCCGTTCTCGGTCGGGGAGGCGGGCTTCATGCGTGGCCCGAAGCGCCGTGACATCGGCCACGGGGCGCTCGCCGAGCGGGCGCTCGCGCCGATGATCCCCTCGCAGGAGGATTTCCCCTACACGATCCGCGTCGTGTCCGACATCCTCGAGTCCAACGGCTCCTCGTCGATGGCCTCGGTGTGTGGTTCGACGCTGTCGCTGATGGACGCGGGCGTGAAGATCAAAAAGCCGGTGGCCGGCATCGCGATGGGCCTGATCAAGGAGGGGGACGACTACGTCGTCCTCTCCGACATCGCGGGCGTGGAGGACCACTTGGGCGACATGGACTTCAAGGTCGCCGGCACCTCCGAGGGCATCACCGCGCTCCAGATGGACATCAAGATCGGCGGCGTGACCCGCGCGGTCATGGGCCAGGCCCTCGAGCAGGCCCGCCACGGGCGCCTCCACATCCTGGAGAAGAT
>JBOGZM010000062.1:0-3138 GCA_050697255.1 Solirubrobacterales bacterium | reverse complement strand
GGCCAAGGCCGCCAACTGCCATGACTTCATCCAGGGTCTGCCCGACGGGTACGAGACCGAATTGGGCGAGGGCGGCGCGCAGCTCTCGGGCGGCGAGCGCCAGCGCATCTGCGTCGCGCGCGCGTTCGTCCGCGACGCGCCGATCCTGATCCTCGACGAGCCGACCTCGTCGATCGACTCCAAGACGGAGTCCGTGATTCTCGACGCGCTCGAGAACCTGATGGTCGGGCGGACCTCGTTCATGATCGCCCACCGGCTGTCCACGATCCGCGACGCGGACCTGATCGTGGTGTTGAACCACGGTGAGGTGGTGGAGCAGGGCGCGCACGACGAGCTGCTCGCGCGGGGCGGCCTCTACTACCAGCTCTACGAGGCGCAGACCGGGCGTGCAGCAAAGATCGAGGCCGAGTACGCGCAGGCGCAGGCTGAGGGCAAGTCGGCCGAGGAGGCGGGCGAGATCGCGATGGCCGCCGGGACGGCCGCGGAGTCGGAGGCGGCCGACGCGCTCGCCGCCGCAACGGCGGCCGCGGCCACAACGGTCCCGGCTGCGAACGGCGCACCGGCGTCGGTGCCCGAGCCCGTCGTGGCCGTCGAGATGCCTGGAACCGTCGAGGATCCGGTGGCAGCGCCACCTCCGGTGCCCGCTGCCGCGGCTCCAGCGCCGCTCGACACCGCACCAACCGCCGCCCCTCGGGACAGCGGCCCGCCGGACGTCACCGAGAAGGTGATCGAGACGCTCGAGAACGCCGTGCGCCAGCGCGTGCGGGCCGCGCTCGAGGCGCGTCAGCGCGAGCGGGCGGACTCGGGGACCTCCCCCGCGGCACAGCGGGACGCCGAGCAGGAGGGCAACGGCGTTGACCCCAGCGGCGCGCGGAACGGCCCGGATGGCCCGGCGCCGTCCACGATGCCGGCTGGCGATGACGCCGGGCTGTAGCACGCAGGACCCCCGCAGCCGACACGGCGAGTCGAAATCGCGAGCACCACATTGAGGGACAGCAGCAAGAAAATCGTGCTGCTGGGGATGATGACCCGCATCCCCGTGGCCGGGGTGGTCTGGCAGACCATCCACTACCTGCTCGGCTTCGAGCGGCTCGGCTACCAGGCCTACTACGTCGAGGCACACGCTCGCACTCCGTCGATGCTGATGGAACGCGAAGAGGAGGACAGCTCCGCCAAGGCGGCCGCGTTCATCGACGGCGTGATGCGCAGGTTCGGCATGCGTGATCGATGGGCGTTCCACGGCCTGCACTACGACCACCGCTGCTACGGCCTCAGCGAGACCGAGCTGAAGCGGCTGTACGACTCGGCCCTGATCCTCGTCAACATGCACGGCGGTACCGAGCCGCGCCCGGAGCTGCATGCCACAGACCGGCTCGTGTACCTCGAGACGGACCCGGTGCAGCTGCAGGCCGAGCTCCACGACGGCGTGCAGGCGACGCTCGACTTTCTCGAGCCGCACTGCGCCTTCTTCAGCTATGCCGAGAACTACGGCAGCCCCGACTGCGGCCTTCCGTTCCAGGACCGCTTCCGGCTGCATCCGACCCGCCAACCGGTGATCATGGACTTCTGGCGCGGGCGCCCGGGGCCGCGCGAGAAGCTCACCACGGTCGGCAACTGGCGCCAGCCGTGGAGGGACGTGATCCTCGACGGCGAGCGCTACAGCTGGAGCAAGCACAACGAGTTCATGAAGTTCATCGACCTCCCGCGGCGGACGCCGCAGACGTTCGAGCTGGCGCTGTCGAGCTATGACCCCGCTGACCAGGAGATGCTCGAGGGTCATGGGTGGCACGTCCGCCCCGCCCTCGCGTTCTCCACCGACCCGGACGCGTACCGCGACTACATCACCGACTCGCGCGGCGAGTACTCCGTCGCCAAGGACCAGAACGTACGCCTGCGCACCGGTTGGTTCAGCGACCGCAGCGCGACCTATCTCGCCGCCGGCCGGCCGGTGATCAACCAGGAAACGGGCTTCAGCAACGTGCTCCCCACTGGTGAGGGACTGTTCGCGTTCTCGACCATGGACGAGATCCTCGCCGCCGTCGAGGCGATCAACTCCGACTACGCGCGCCACGCGCGCGCCGCCGAGGAGATCGCCCGGGAGTATTTCGCGCACGACGTCGTGCTCGGGCGCATGCTCGAGGAGGTCGGCGGCGAGCTGTGCAGCGGTCGCGGCTATCCGGTCCAGAGCCACGGTACCCGGCCGTTCCCGCCCGATCTCGACATCACGCCGGTGTCGCGCCGCCCCACGCGCCTGGCAGAGCGAACCATCACCGAGATCGCCGCGCGCCCGGTTCCCGAACGGCATGTGCATCCCTGGCCGTGTCAAGCGGCCAGCATCGTGGTCGTCACCCACGACAACCTCCCGTTCTCGCAGATGAGCCTGGAGAGCGTGATCGCGTGCACGGAATACCCGCACCACGAGGTGATCGTGGTGGACAACGGCTCGCGCGACGGCACGGTCGAGTGGCTGCACGAGCTCGCGGCCGCAAACCCACGCGTCCGTCTGGTGCTGAACCCGGAGAACGCGGGATTCGCGCGCGCCTCCAACCAGGGCCTGGCGCTCGCGCGCGGAGAGCTGCTCGTGCTGCTGAACGACGACACCCTTGTGCCGCCCGGATGGCTTCCCCGCCTGGTGTGGCCCCTCGAGGACCCCGACGTCGGACTGGTCGGAGCCGTCACCAACCGAATCGGGAACGAGGCGGAGGTCCCGGCCGCGTACAGGACCTGGGGCGAGATGCTCGGGTTCGCCGCCGCGCGTGCGCGCGACCACGAGCGCCAGGTGTTCGACATCGCGACGGTGACCATGTTCTGCATGGCGATGCGCCGTGACACGTTCGCGCGGCTCGGCCCGCTCGACCAGCGGTTCGAGATCGGGCTGCTCGAGGACGACGACTACTCGATGCGCGCGCGGCGGGCCGGCTACCGGCTGGTGTGCGCTGAGGACGCGTTCGTGCACCATTTCGGCGAGACGTCCTTCGGGAAGCTCGTCTCCTCCGGCACCTACAACGAGCTCCTGGAGGCCAACAAGCGGCGCTACGAGGAGAAGTGGGGCGAGCCGTGGCAGCCGTACGACCGGCGGCCGAACCCCGTCTACCAGCGCCTCACGCAGCGCATCCGCGAGATCGTCGCCGACACCCT